>CALPQG020000065.1 GCA_943325655.2 Bifidobacterium breve
ACAAATACTTTGGACAGTTTGGGTTTAAAGAATTCAGGTCTTGATTCTTCTAAAAGTGTAACTGAAATTCAACGTGTTGAAATTATTTCAAAAATGAATGCCTGTGGCAAACCTGACATTGGTCCCGATATTTTTATTTGCCAGGGAGCAACTGTTAATAAAGTTTTAACTGCTCCGGCAGGCGCAGTTTATGAATGGTATAAAGGTTATCCCTCAACTCAAATTTCTACATCTCAAAGCATTACTGTAACAGATACAGGTAGGTATATAATAAATACATTGGAACCCGGTTCTATCAATTTAATTACTAATGGAGATTTTGCAGGCAATTCAGGCTTTACTTCTGGGTATGTAAATTTTCCTGCTGGTGAATTTCCTGGTGGTGGTGGGTATTATTCTATTGTTACAGATGGTGCAGCTAATATAAGTTGGGCGTCACAATTTAAAGACCATACAACTGGTACTGGGAACTATATGTTTATTGATGGTAATGGTGTTGCAGGGATAAAAGTTTGGCAACAATCCATTACAGTAATACCGAATACAAATTATATTTTTTCTGCCTGGGTGAGAAACTTAAGTCCTTATGGTGATATAGATGCTACCCTTAATTTTGACATCAATGGGACCAATATTGGTGGAGTTTACACCGTTGTATCAAATCCTGCACTTCCAAATCCGCCCAATCCAATAGCAAATCAATGGAATCAATTTTATACTACCTGGAATTCTGGTGCTGCAACAACCGTTACAATTTCTATTGAAGACAATACTGTAACTTCAAGATACAATGACTTTGCAATTGATGACATAGAATTTCGAACCAATAAATGTAATTCAAGTGATACAGTGTATGTTAAATACAAAGCAGGCGTTCCTCCTGTGATTACTATTGACCCAATTTTACCTGTTTGTAAAGGCATGACTGTTCAGTTAAACGCTACTGGTGCTGGACCAGCAGGCGATTATGTTTGGACACCCGCTCAAGGATTGACCAGCACATCCATTTCAAATCCTGTTGCAACAGTTTTGGCAACAAAAACCTATACAGTTACTGGTACTGATGCTAACGATTGCTCCAATACTGCTTCAGTAACAGTCACTACGAAACCAGGACCTGTGGCAAATCTTTTTTTAAGTAAACCTTATAATATTGCATGTTTAGGTAGTTTGATAGAATTAAAATCGACTCCAAATGCCAGTTATACTTATACTTATAATCAAATTGGTGGTCCTGGTGGAACACAAAGTGGTGTAAATAAAATTGATGCGGCTTATACTCAAACTGTTATTTCTCAAAATTATACACTGAATGTATCTGATGGAAGTGGCTGTACAGACACCGATACACTTACAGTGAAATTAAACAGTCCGCAAGTAAATGCTGGTAATGACGTTTCCATCTGTGGTGGAACAACTTTAATGAATGCTACTTCAACTGTGAGTGGAACCACCTTTTCTTGGTCACCTGCTACAAATTTATCTGCCACTAATATTGCAGGCCCTACGTTTACTGCAGGAACAACTACCAATTATACCGTTACAGGTTCAGCGGTTGTAAAAGCAGTAGATGGCATTACCAATAAAACTTGTACCGCTACTGACCAAGTGAAAGTAACTGTTAGCCCAGGAAGTCCCGTACTTGTAAAAGCGAATGCTTCAAAAATAACCATTTGTATGGGCGATGCTGTAACCTTATTTGGATCGTTGGGGAATGGAAACCCAATGGTATGGGACAATGGAGTAACCGATAATGTTTCCTTTAAACCTACGACAACCAAAACATATACTGTTTCAAATACAGCAACAAGTTGTGCTGCAGGATCTACAGATCAAATAACAGTCACCGTTAATCCACAACCAGTGGTGTCAGGCGGTTCACCACAAACAGTTTGTCCTGGTACTGCTGTAACTTTAAACGGCTCTGGAGCAAGTACATACAGTTGGGACAATGGTGTTTCAAACAATGTTGCCTTTACTCCTTTGGTTACTAAAACGTATACCGTAATCGGAACTGATGGCAACGGCTGTAAAGATACCGCTACTGTTTCAGTAGCATTAAATGGCGTAAACAATACACCAATTACTGCAACTTCCAGTAAAAGTGTCATTTGTATTGGAGATCCTGTTACTTTAAATGGACAAGGTGGAGCAAATTATATTTGGGATAATGGCGTAACAGATGGGGTTGCTTTTAATCCAATGGTAACACAAACATATACTGTAACCAGCCCTGCTACAGGGTGCTCTGCGGCTAAAACCGCTACCATTTCAGTTACTGTAAATCAATTACCTACTGTTACTGCTGTTTCTACAGCTGTTTGTCCAGGAGGATCAACAAAATTAAAAGGACTTGGAGCAAGTACGTATACTTGGTCGGGTGGAATTACCGATGATGTATCTTTTACTGTAAATACTACAACACCTTACACCGTTACAGGTACTGATGCGAATGGGTGCAAAAATACTGGAACAGTTACAGTTACCGTAAATCCGAATCCAATAATTTCAGCTACTGGCGGAGCATTTTGTGTCGGTACAACTGGTGTTACTTTAGCTTCTAGTGGCGCAGGAATTGGTGCTACTTATACTTGGACTCCTGCTACCAATTTATCAAATCCTGGAATTTCAAATCCTGTGGCAACACCAACTGTAACGACCACTTATACTGTTACAGGCAAAGATGCGAACGGTTGTACAGGTACCCAAACCGCAACCGTAACCGTTAACCCTAAACCAACTATTTCAGCAATAGGAGGTGCCTATTGTGAAAATGCGACCACAAAATCAACTACCATATCAGCAAGTGGCGCTGTAGGTTCAAGTTCTTATAGCTGGAGCCCAGCTACAGATTTGTCAGATCCAGCCAGCGCAAATCCAATTGCTTCTCCATTAACAACTACTACTTATACCGTAACTGGAACTGATGGAAATGGATGTAGCAATACGGCCACAGCTTTGGTTACCATTTATCAAAAACCAACAATTAGTGCAACAGGTGGATCTGTGTGTTTTGGTGATGTGAATGGAAAAACATTAAATGCAAGTGGTGCAGGTGTTGGTGGAATATATGACTGGAATCCAGACGCTACTTTGTCTGCTACCCATATTTTTAATCCAATTGCCACCACAAACGTCAACAAAACATATACTGTCACCGGAACAGATGCTTATGGTTGTAAAAATACAGCTACTGCAAATGTTTCCATAAATGCGTTACCAGTAGTAACTGCAAATACCCCCCCAACAGTTTGTCAGTTTTCACCAGTAACATTAAAAGGGTTTGGCGCACTAACTTATACCTGGGACAATGGTATTACTGACAATGTAGCATTCAATGCAAACAGCAACAAAACATATACCGTTACCGGAACAGATATGAATGGTTGTAAAGATACAGCAACTGCTAAAATAAATATTATAACAGCCCCTGATATTCCAATCATCATTGTGACAAAACCTTATTTTTGTCAGTTCAGTACACCCACACTTGTTACAGCAACTACGGCACAAGTTGGAGCAATAAAATGGTACAGCACTGCTTCTACAGCAAGTACATCTTCACCAAATCCTGCGGCAATAAATACATCAATACTTCAAACACAAGAATTTTGGGCTACCAATTCTGTAGGAACCTGTGAAAGTCAAATGGCTTATGCAAAGGTGGATATTGTTGCCAATCCAGAAGTAACAGCCATCGTACCACCAATTATTTGTATTGGTGACACTTTAAAAGTTGACTTACAATTTACTGGAATTGATCCATTTGTATTAAAATATATTTATCAATCCAACAATGCAACTGAAACTTCAAATTCAGCTAGTAAGTCGTTGTATTTATTACCCAATGTGGATGGAAATATACAATTTGAAGAAGTAATGGATAAATATTGTTTTACGATTTATAATAATTTTATCCAAAATTATGCAGTATATCAAAGGCCAAAATTAACATTGACCGCTAAGGATACAGTTTGTGACCAATACAATTTGAATGTTGGAATGAATTCTAATTTGGACAATACGCAATTTACCTGGTCTTATGTTCCAAATGCAACCATTAGCGGAGCTTCTGATGGCTCATATACGTCAAAAAGTGCCAGCTTTATCCATAAATTACACAATACCAGTAATCAGGTGCAGGATTTTACTTATGTCATTAACACAAGTACCAATGGTTGTGTTGGCGAAAGCAAACCGATTACCGTAAAAGTATTGCCAGGATATGTACCCTCATTAAACGCTATTGGAACAGTATGTTCCGGAACAAGTGTAACACTTTCTACTGGTGCTGTTCCATTTGGGTATACTTTACAATGGTTCAAAGACAATGATTTAATCGCCAATGAAACAAATGCAACTTTACAAACTGTAGTTGATGGTAACAGTATGTATATCGTTGAGGCTACAAGTTATTGTTTTGATGTGGTAGATGCGGAAGTGAATTCACTTATTTATGAAAGACAACACCTCACTTTAGCGGCATTGGATTCATGTGCAACTTATGTTTCTACTTTAATTGCAGGAACGGATTCGTTACTTGACAATACCAAATGGAATATCGGTACTGATAATTACGCAGATGTTATTTCAAATCACCAAAGTTCTGTTACCCACACTTTTCCTGAACCCGGAAAATACAATGTGCATGTTCAAGGACTATTAGGCACTTGCTTGTTGGCTGATACTGTATTTGAATTTGTAAGTACAGACTGTAATGTACATTTGGTAAATACATTTACTCCAAATGATGATCAGGCAAATGATGTTTGGCAAATTGTGGGCATTGAAAAACAACCGCAAGCCTCTTTATGCATTTTCAACAGGTGGGGAGTAATTATTAAAAAATATGACTCTCAAATACCCTTTAATACTTGGGATGGCACCAATACTGAAGGACAAATGGTTGAAAATGCTACCTATTATTATGTTTTAGATTTAAAAAACAACAAAAAACCTATTAAAGGTTATGTTACCCTTTTGACAAAATTAACTGCAAATTAATTTTTAAAAATTTAACCAAAAAGCCCTGGCTCAAAATTTTGAGCCAGGGCTTTTTGGTTTTAAAACCTGGATTATATTTAATCATCACTAAAATAATTTATTCGAAAGAAATTGAAGCCTTACATTTTATATTCATAATAAAATATAAGAATTTTGTTATTTATTATAATAATTTCTGTAAATTTACATTACGAAAAATGATTATTGTGTTTTATATAGTTAATTGATGGTTTTATGAAAGATTTTATAAGTATAAAAGGGGCTAATGATGGAAAGATTCGTAAAGGTCTTTTGCTAATCCTGTCGATGGTTGTTTATTTGTATTTTGGAATGACCCAGCATCTTTTTGCCCAGAATACGGCACACATCAATTGGGACCTTTTAAATAAACCTACCAAACGTGCCATTTGGATGTGGAAACCCAATACTACCAACCAATGGGATGGTGTTACAGGATATAAACAGCTCGTTGATAACCATAAAAAATCCCAAGACAATTTGATAGATTTTTGCAGAAACAAATCTATCAATACCATCTATCTTTTTGTGGGTTCTTGGGAATGGGATCAAGCTAATTTTATTTCCGGAAAATTATACAATGAAGATGGGTTTGCTTCCTTGATACAAAAAGCAAACGCAGCTGGAATTAGGGTTTGGGCATTGTTTTACCTTTATGACGACCCCAACAATTTGACGGACTACGCCAATGCTACTCCTAAAATCATTGATGCCTTGGGTGGCTATAACCAGAGACATCCTTATTCAGGATTTGATGGCGTACAAGCTGACAATGAACCTTCCAAACCTATCACCTATACGGATATGATTGATTTTTGTAAGCTAGCACAATCTAAAACCAATTCTTGGAAAACAACCTTAAAAAATGCTGGTGCAACCCCTTTTGTTTTTTCTAGTGTGTTGAAACCTGCCTGGGTATTGAATAACTATACGTATAAATCTGTTACCAAAGAAATGTTTAAATTTATTGTTGACGCCATCGATCATGTGGCATTGATGGATTATTATGATACCCAAACAAAACTTAAAGAGATAGCGCTTCCTGTATTAAGTTATTCGGCAGGTCTAAATCCTGTAAAGCCTGTTGCCATCGGCATTGAAACGGGCGCTTATGCCGTTGACAATACCATCAATACTTACGATGATGAAATCAATGCGGAATCAGTGTCTACGCGTTTCAATAGAATAGAAGCAGATTTAGATGCCGTTGAGGCCACTTTCAAAACCTATAAATCGTTTGAAAGATTTGCCATCCATGATTTACCTCAATATTATGCCCATTGGTTTGGAAAAGAACAAGGAGATTGGTTGGATGTAAACTCCACTTGGAATACTCCACCTTATGTTGACCTTAAAAAAGATGCTTCTCAATTTTCCAACTGGCCAAATCCTTTGCAAACCAATTTGGCACCAGTGGTTACTTCTTCTCCAATACTTACAGGAACTCAGGACGTAAAATATACTTATACCATTGCTGCTACAGATGGAAACAGTGATGCACTCACCTACAGCGCTAAAGTGATACCTGCTTGGCTAACATTTAATCCAACCACCAAAGTATTGACAGGTACACCAACAGCATCCAATATCAACAATCAAAATGTTACCTTAAGTGTTACAGATGGAAAAGTATTTACCAATCAGGTTTTTACGATTGCAGTCAACAGTATTCCTATAATAAATTCTACACCAATTATCACTACTACAAAGGGTTTGCTGTACAATTATGAAATTACCTTTCTTGACCGAAATTCAGATCCACTAACTTTTACTGCTCCAGTTTTACCTTCCTGGCTAACCTTTAATGCGACAAAAAAGATTTTAACTGGATCTCCTTCAGCTGTAAACATTGAAAATCACCATGTAACCATAAGGGTTACTGATGGTAAAGCTACTGTTGATCAAACATTTGTAATAAATGTCATTGATATTTTACCAACTACAAATTACCTTCTAATTGAAGGTCTTGAAAATGTGGGAATATGGGATTTATGGGCTGGAAAAATTAGTACCACTTGTGCCAGAACAGGAAATGCAGGTTTGTTGTTGTCAGCCAATGAAGCGGGTGCAGAACAAATTGTTTATAAACTTAAACCTTTAACAAGGTATGCATTTAATGCTTATCTAAATACTGGTGGTACAAATGTGGGATTGGGAACCAAAAATTTTGGAGGTCCAACTTTTGAAACAATATGTAACAGTACCACTTTTACCAAGTTTACAAAAATATTTACTACAGGTGATACCAACACTTCTGCTACAGTTTATCTCTATAGATTTGGCAATACAACTTCGGTTTGTGCCGATGATTTTGAAGTGATAGAAAGTCCTTTACCAGCAGGATTTGAAGATGAAAATACTACGCAATTGTTAACGGTTTATCCTAATCCTGCGACCAATACTGTATCAATTGATTTCGAATTAAATAGCGATGCAATTACCACAATTGAAATATATACTATTCAGGGTCAACGTGAATTGGTATTGATTGACAATCAAAATTTAACTACCGGGAAACAGCACCTCAGTTTCGATACAAGTACCTTTAGTGACGGAATTTATTCCATAAAAACGACCATAAACAAGCATTCAACCATTGATAAGTTAGTAATACTTCACTGATCAATGCTATGCATTTAATTCAAAATTTTATTTCATACTTAATAACCACTAATCAATAGAATATGGAAAATGCTACACTATTTTTTTGCACTTTAAATCAAAATTCAAAAAAAGGTTTAGTGTTGCTATTGACTTTACTTACCTTCTTTTTGTCTGGAATTTCCGTTCGGCTTTATTCCCAAAATACGGCTCATGTAAATTGGGATTTGTTGGATAAACCTACCAAAAGAGCGATTTGGATGTGGAAACCCAATACCACCAATATATGGGACGGCGTGGCTGGATACCAACAATTGGTAGATAACCATAAAAATTCTCAAAATAACTTAATTGATTTTTGTAGAAACAAATCCATCAATACCATTTATCTTTTTGTTGGCAATTGGCAGTGGGATCAGGCAATTTTTAATACCGGTAAACTGTATCATGAAGCGGGTTATGCCGCTTTTATCACCAAAGCAAATGCAGTTGGAATCAGGGTTTGGGCATTGTATTATTTGAATGATGATTTTAATGATTTATCAAATTATGCTGCGGCAACACCAAAAATAATAGATGCCATTGGTGGATTTAACAGTCGGTATCCAAATTCCGGTTTTGATGGTGCCCAGTCAGATGCTGAACCTGATGTTTCTAGTAATTATACTACTTTGATTGATTACTTAAAGTTAGCCCAATCAAAAACCAATACTTGGAAAACTACCTTAAAAAATGCGGGAGCCAAACCATTTATTTTTTCAAGTGTAATAAAACCTGCTTGGGTAAGTTATGTGCATACTTATAATGCAGTAAGTAAAGAACTGTTTAAATTTATCATTGATGCGATTGACCATATCGCCATCATGGATTATTACGACACACAGGCAAAATTGAAGCTCATCGCTTTGCCAGCATTGACCTACGCTTCCAGCTTAAATCCAGTAAAACCAGTGGCTATTGGGATAGAAACAGGTTCGTTTCAAGTGTATGATCCAATCAATACGTACAGCGAAGAGATTAAAGCAGAAACGAATCTCACGCGATTTAACCGGTTAGAAGGAGATCTTGATGCGGTTGAAGCCATATTTAAAACATACAAAGCGTATGAAAGATTTGCCATTCATGATATGTCTCAATATTTTGCACATTGGTTTGGTGCGCAACAAGGAGATTGGTTAGACAAGAATTCAACCTGGGTGAAACCACCTTATGTTGATTTAAAGGTTGATGCTTCACCGTTTGCCAACTGGCCAAATGACATACCAGTTCCCGGGGCTCCAGTAATTACAAGTACCGCTACTTTGTCGGCGATACAGGATGTAGCCTATTCTTACACATTAACAGCTACCGATCCAAATAACAAATCACTTACTTTTAGTGCCAAAACGCTTCCTTCGTGGTTAAGTTTTAATCCAACCACCAGGGTTTTGTCAGGTACGCCAACTGTGGCAAACATCAATGCCCACCATGTAGTTTTACAGGTGACTAATGGAACATTAACGACCAACAATTCATTTACCATTATTGTGAACAGTATTCCTGTGTTTAATGCACCACTTACGTCTGCAACGGTCTCTATATTATACTCTTATAGCTTAAAAGCCACTGACCTCAACAATGACAAATTAACCTATTCTGTTATTGTTAAGCCATCTTGGTTAACCTTTAATGATTCATCCAATGTTTTGTCAGGAACTCCTTTAGTTGGAAATATTGGCGATCATAATGTAACGGTTAGGGTTTCAGATGGCATAGCAACTGTTGATCAGGTATTTGTGCTGAAAGTGGTTGCCATGTCTTCAGCTACCAATTATCTTTTGCTTGGTGATTTTGAAAGTGCTGGAATTTGGGACATGTGGGCCGGAACAAGAAGTACGGGTTGTGCCAGAAATGGTGCTTATGGTGTTCAATTAACTCAAAATGAAGCCGGAGTTCAACAAGTAGTTACAAAACTTAAACCCAATACCAAATACATTTTGAATGCCTATTTAAATACTGGTGGTACGAATGTGACATTAGGCGTTAATAAATATGATGGTGCCATGTTTTCTCAAAATAATAAATGTAACAGTACGGTATTTACCAAGTATTCATTGCCCTTTACAACTGGTGCTTCAAATACTTCGGCCAATGTTTTTATTTATAGAATCGGAAATACCACCACCGTTTGCGCTGATGATTTTGAAGTGT
>CALPQG020000066.1 GCA_943325655.2 Bifidobacterium breve
CATTGTTTCAGTAATCCAAGTGCTTCTGAGTGGGTTTCTGCATTCAGGTCATCGCTCATTAATCCATACAGGAAACAATCGAGTTTGCGTTTGGCAACGCTACTGGAATCTTGCATTTTTAAAGTTCCTGAAGCCGCATTTCTTGGATTGGCTAAAAGTGCTTCACCGTTTTCTTCGCGTTCAGCATTGATGGCCAAAAAGCTTTTGGTAGGCATAAAGACTTCCCCTCTGGCTTCAAAAAAGCTGGGATAATTTAAGCCCTTTTTTATTTTTAAAGGAATGGCGTGAATGGTTTTGGCATTGGCGGTAACATCGTCTCCTTTGGTTCCGTCACCTCTTGTTACGGCCCTTTTTAGTATGCCATTTTCGTAAGTTAAACTGATGGCTACTCCATCAAATTTGAGTTCACAAACGTATTCGAAATCGTCGCCTATGGCTTTTCTTACCCTGTTGTCAAAATCAACCAGTTCTTCTTCTGAATAGGTGTTTCCAAGAGAAAGCATTGGGTATTTATGAACAACAGTTTCAAAGTTTTTTGAAACCGTGCCACCAACACGTTGGGTAGGAGAGTCTTCTTGTTTTAATTGGGGAAATTGGGTTTCAAGAGCAATGAGCCTTTCCAATAATTTATCAAATTCAAAATCACTGATTTCTGAAATACTATTTTGGTAGTATAGTAAATTGTAATGATTGATTTTATCAGTTAATTGTTTGATTTCAATACTTGCTTCTAAAGGTGTCATGGTAATGAGGGTTTTCAGTAATCAGGTTACAGTATTTGATTTCAATGTCGTTTAGTTAAGTATTCGTGCCACCACTAAAATGTTAATCAAGGTCTAAGTGGTGGCACGAATACCTTTGCACCACTAAAATGTTAATCAAGGTCTAAGTGGTGGCACGAATACCTTCGCACCACTAAAATGTTAATCAAGGTCTAAGTGGTGGCACGAATACCTTTTCACCACTAAAATGTTAATCAAGGTCTAAGTGGTGGCACGAATACCTTCGCACCACTAAAATGTTAATCAAGGTCTAAGTGGTGGCACGAATACCTTCGCACCACCACTAAAATGTTAATCAAGGTCTAAGTGGTGGCACGAATACCTTCGCACTATCCTTAACTAAACGATATTTGGTATTTGATTTGCAAATAAAGTTTATTTGAAGTAAAAATCATTCATATAAATACCAATATTCATCGGTGTTGAATAAAAAATAACCAAGAATTACGATTAAAAATTACTGTAATTCACCCAAAGTACAGTGGTCAACCCAATTACAATACATAAAATACTGGTGAGTAATGGATCGTAAGGCATGAATATTTCATCCAATAAATGCCAACATCCTCTCCAAAAAAAATATTATACCGATACCTGTGAGTACAACTTTGAGGCGTTTTTTGAAATTGTCTTGCATCTTTTTGGAGTTTTCAGTTTTCTGTAATCAGTTTACAGTTGTCAGTTTACAGTTTTCAGTTTTCTGTAATCAGTTTACAGTTGTCAGTTTACGGTTTACGGTTTACGGAAATAAGCTCTTAAACTATAAAGCCTCAATGAAATTAATCCCTTGGGGCTTTAAGTTTTAAAATGTAAACTGATTGCTATAAACTGATAACTAAAATAAAGGCTTTATTATTAAACTGAAAACTTGAATACTGAAAACTTGATAACTGAAAACTGAGAACTGATAACTGAAAACTCCAAACTCAACTAAGGCATTTTCATAGAAGTATGAATGGCTTCAGCCAAACTTTCCATGTCAGTTTTAGTTTGTTCTTTGATGGCTCTCCAACCTTGTGGTGTTAAAATGTACCGATCACATTCCGGAAATTTACTTTCTAAATGACCGCCATTTGCATTTACGCCACTGTGCATAAAGTCAGTAATCACATAACTGTATTTCCCTGCTTCATAATTGAAAGTAACCACATAGTCAACGTTTCCTTTGTGTATAATTCCTGTCATTGGACCTGGATATGACACACTGATGGTTCCTTTGTAAGCATAAATGCCATTGTCTTTGTCGTCTTTTTTGATTTTAGCAGGGTCTGCAACAAAGGATTGAATTCTTCTGTACAATTGTTCTTTTGTTCTACCTTCCATATCAAAAACACCAGAATAGGTTACTTTTTGGGTGATAGAATCAAGCGGTAATAAATTTACCGGTTTAGGTTTTGCTGTTACTGTTTTCTTTTTAGACTGAGCCATCAGCGTTAAAGGCAATATGGCTAACAAGATAAATATGATTTTTCTCATGATAAATATAGCTTTTCCTTAAGTTGCAAATTAAATAAAATCTTTTAGCTATCCTATAATTTTTTTCTTCACGGGGTTTTATACATTTGTACAAATCATCTTTACTATTTACATACCATGGTCTCATTATGAAATTAAATGTTTTTTTTAGTACCGTTTTCTTATTGCTTTTTACATTAATTAGCCAGGCGCAAATCAAGAGGGATCGCGTGGAGTATGACGATGAACCCAAACAAGTACCAACCGAAAAAAAACAAGAAAAGCCATCAGATGTAAATCCAGAGCTTATCAAGGATATAGCAAAGAAAGTTTATTTCAATTTAAGTTTGGGTGGTAATTTTGGATTTGCTGGAAGTAGTAATTATTCAAACATGGGTGGAAACTTACAAGTGGAAAGTATTTCTTATGGCAATGGCATTGTTTTGCAAACCGGACTGGGGTATAATTTTAGCAATAGTGTTGGTCTTGAAATCAATTTAGATTATCAGTTAGGAATACCGATTTCTGTAATTCCATCTAAATTTACCTATTATGATTCCAGTTTAGCACAAAATTTAACCGTGAAAACAGAATTAGGTTATTCTGCTAATATTTTAAAAATCAATCCTCAACTCGTTTTTTCAATGGGGAATACAAGTAGGTTTACCCCATATTTTAAAATCGGTCCTGTGTTTGGATTTAGTACCCGATATGAAAGTAATAAGCATATCTTTACTCCTTTAAATTACAATGATTCAATTGTACAGGAATTCAAATACGAAGATGTTTCAGGTTTTGGAGTTGGCTTAACTTCCAATATCGGTGGTAAGTTCACTTTGGTTGAAAATGCTGTTTTTTTGTTTGCTGATTTTAATTATATTGCTCTGAATCAATCGTATGAAAAAGGAAGTATGGTTTCGGCAACACAAGACGGAATAAGTTTTTTAAATCGAATTTCAGTTGGTGATAGGGAATATGTGTATACCAAGAGTATTGCTGCCAATTATTCCCCAAGTCCTTATATGGCCAGTCAAAAAATTATGGAGTACTTTAACTTCAATTCTTTTGGGTTGAAATTTGGTTTTATATTTATGTTGTAAGGAATTTTGTTTAATTTATTCCCAATTATTTTAAGAAAAGACTAGATTTGTAATCCTTTAAAATAGCCATTCACACCTAATAACAATACGAGATGAATTTATTTGATGTTTACCCAATTTATGATATTGAACCAGTAAAAGCTTTAGGAGAATATTTGTGGGACGCTAATGGAAATCAATACTTAGATTTGTATGGTGGACATGCAGTAATTTCAATTGGACACACTCATCCTCATTATGTTAACAAAATATCTGCACAGTTAAATCAAATTGGTTTTTATTCTAATTCTGTTAAGATTTCGATTCAACAAGAATTGGCTACCAAATTAGGGCAGCTATCAGGGTTGGAGGATTACCAATTGTTCTTGTGTAATTCTGGAGCTGAAGCCAATGAAAATGCCTTAAAATTGGCATCATTTGCCAATGGCAGAAAAAAAATTGTTTCATTCACACATTCTTTCCATGGCCGTACTTCTTTGGCTGTAGCGGCAACGGACAATAAAGCATTGATTGCTCCGGTAAATGAAACCGATAATGTCGTATTTCTTCCTTTCAATGATGTGGAAGCTCTGGAAAATTATTTCACAAAACATGGTGAAGAGGTATCTTCCGTCATCATTGAAGGTATTCAAGGTGTTGGTGGGGTTAATGTGGCATCAAATGATTTTTTGAAAGCAATCCGTAGTTTATGTGATACGTTTGGCGCTTATTTTATTGCTGATTCAGTACAATGTGGTTATGGCAGAAGTGGAAAATTCTTTTCTCACAGTTATGCCGATGTCAAAGCTGATATTTACTCGATGGCAAAAGGAATGGGAAATGGTTTTCCAATTGGAGGTATCATTATTTCCCCTAAACTCAAAGCTAAATATGGCATGTTAGGAACTACTTTTGGTGGAAATCACCTGGCTTGTGCGGCAGCCATTGCGGTATTGGATGTGATCAAAGAAGAGGATTTGATCAACAGGGCTTCACATTTGGGTGATTACCTGAAAGACAATTTAACTGGCTTAGAAGAGGTTGTAGAAGTGCGTGGAATGGGTTTGATGATTGGGATAGAATTTGGTTTCCCGATTGAAAACCTAAGAAACAAGCTTTTGTTTGACCATAAAATATTTGTTGGAAACGCGTACAATAAAAATGTATTGCGTGTACTTCCAGCACTTAATGTAAGAAAAGAAAGTTTGGATATTTTCCTGGAAGCTTTGCACCAAACCTATCGTAAAGTAATGAGCGCTTAGTTTTTGGTGATGAGTTATGGGTGTTGAGTTGTTAGTATTTCAATTTATTTCATAACTATTCATTATTGCAATTACTAAACATTCAACACTAAACACTCAAAACTAAAAAAATGAGACATTTTACTTCAGTCAATGATGTAACAGATATTCAACAACTTGTAGCGCTGGCCAGAGAGTTGAAAAAAAATCCTTTGCAAAACAGTGAGCTTGGCAAAAACAAAACCCTTGGTTTGATTTATTTTAACCCGAGTTTAAGAACCCGTTTAAGTACACAAAAAGCAGCGCACAACCTTGGTTTGCGTGTGATGGATATGAATGTTGGCTCTGATAGCTGGACGCTTGAAATTCGCGATGATGTGGTAATGGATGGTGCTGCTTCAGAACATATCAAAGAAGCCGCAGCGGTAATTGGGCAGTATTGTGATATTATTGGTATTCGCTCTTTTCCTTCTTTGAATGATAAGGAAACGGATTATAAAGAAGAAGTCATTCAGAAGTTTATCAAATATTCAGGCGTGCCTGTCATCAGTTTAGAGTCTGCTACTTTGCATCCTTTGCAGTCTTTGGCTGATATGATGACCATTGAAGAATTGAAAACCAAGAAACGTCCTAAAGTGGTCTTGACTTGGGCGGCTCATCCAAAAGCATTGCCACAAGCGGTACCCAATTCATTTGCAGAATGGATGAACAAAGCAGAGGTTGATTTTGTGATTACGCACCCAGAAGGCTATGAATTAGACGAAAAATTCACCAAAGGGGCTACCATTACCCATAACCAAGACGAAGCTTTGGCAGGTGCCGATTTTGTGTATGCTAAAAATTGGTCTTCTTACACCAATTATGGCAATATTATCTGTAAAGATAAAACTTGGATGATTACCGAAGAAAAAATGGCCCTGACCAACAATGCTAAATTCATGCATTGTCTGCCTATTAGAAGAAATGTAATTGCCTCTGACGCTGTTTTGGACGGTCCTAATGCTGTGGTCATACAAGAAGCTGGAAACAGGGTTTGGTCAGCGCAAGCGGTGCTTAAAACGATATTGGAAACTCAATTTTAAGTTTACAGGTTAACGGTTTTCGAGTTAACAGTATTGAAAACTTGATTACCGAAAACTTGATAACTGACAACTAAAATGAAGAAATTATACGTCATCAAAATAGGAGGAAACATCATCGATAACCCACTCGCTTTAGAGCAGTTCTTGACTGATTTTGCGGCTATTGAGGGATACAAAATATTGGTTCATGGCGGTGGCAAAGTGGCCACTGACATTAGTAAAGGCTTAGGCATTGAAGCACAAATGGTGGATGGCAGAAGGGTAACTGATGCGGAAACCTTGAAAATTGTGACCATGGTGTACGCTGGATTCATCAATAAAAATGTGGTGGCGCAATTGCAAGCCAAATCTTGTAATGCCATTGGCTTAACTGGTGCTGATGCCAACCTGATCAAGTCGCATAAACGTGCTGTGAAAACGGTAGACTATGGATTTGTGGGAGATGTGGATGAAGTCAATTCAGCTATATTAAAAATGTTGATTGAAAATAACCTGACGCCAATCATTGCTCCAATTACGCACAACAAAGCTGGGGTGTTACTGAATACCAATGCCGATACGGTGGCTTCAACTATTGCGGTAGCAATGTCTCAAGTGTTTGATGTTGAGTTGGTTTACTGCTTTGAGTTAAAAGGGGTTTTGAGAGATTTTGAAGATAAAAATTCTGTTATTAACGAGATCGATACTACTTATTATGCGCAATTAAAAGCCGATGGAATTGTGTCCAAGGGAATGATTCCCAAACTTGACAATGCCTTTGATGCCATTAAAGCTGGTGTTTCGGCGGTGAGAATTTGTCAAGCCGACGATTTGTTGCAGTTGTTGAATGAAGGGGAGAAGTTGGGAACAACGCTTTCTTAGTGTTGAGTGTTGAGTTGTGAGTGTTTAGTATATTGAAATAATGTTGAATTTTAAATGTTGAATTTTGAATTTGAAATGTTGAATGAGTGAATTGATGTTTAGGATTGTCGCTTGCTTTAGGGATAGAGCCATTTGTTTGAGCACATCCCGCTTACGAACACTTAAACATTAGTAATTATATTCATAGCGGGATTGCGAGTGGCGAAAGCCCGACCCGAAGGGAAACGCCCTGATCAAAATATTGATAACCTTTATTGTAATGGAATAAAAATGGATACTGTTGCGTAGAATGAAATAATTTTGAATTTTGAATTTTGAATTTTAAATTAAAAAAAAAGCTACTTGTATCTAATACCTTGTACTTAATACCTTGTACCTAATACCTTGTACCTGAAAAATATGATTGAAAAATTAAAAAAAGAGGCCATAGAATTGTTGAAAGATTTGATTAAAACCGAATCGTTCAGTAAACAAGAACACAACACGGCAGAAATACTGAATACTTTTTTAGTAGAAAGAGGCATCAAAACCATTCGTTTGAAAAACAATGTTTGGGCTTATAACAAGCATTTTGATGCTGCAAAACCTACCATTTTGTTAAATTCTCACCACGATACGGTAAAGCCAAATCCTGGCTATACCGTTGATCCATTTGAACCTACCGTGAAAGATGGTAAGTTATTTGGCTTGGGGAGTAATGACGCTGGTGGTTGTTTGGTTTCCTTAATTGCTACGTTTATCTATTTTCACGATAAAGAAAATCTAAAATATAATTTTTGTATCGCTGCCACTGCCGAAGAAGAAATTTCTGGTACAGATGGTTTAGAATTGGTGTATCCTGAATTGGGGCCCATTGATTTTGCCATTGTGGGTGAACCCACTTTGATGGACATCGCGGTAGCAGAAAAAGGATTGATGGTGTTGGATTGTGTGGCTCGTGGTAAATCTGGTCACGCGGCAAGAGAAGAAGGAGAGAATGCAATTTACAAAGCCATCAAAGACATTCAGTGGATAACCAATTATAAATTTGAAAAGGTTTCTCCGCATTTAGGACCTATGAAGATGTCGGTAACGATTATCAATGCGGGCTACCAACACAACGTTGTTCCTGAAACCTGTACCTTTACCATTGATGTGCGCATTACCGAAATGTACAAAAATGAAGAGGTATTGAAGATCATTGAAGAGAACATTGAGTCGGCAGTAACGCCACGTTCTGTAAGGTTAAGGCCTTCATTTATCGACAATGAGCATCCATTGGTTAAAGCGGCCATCAAGTTTGAAGCGAGTACTTATGGTTCTCCTACAACATCTGACCAAGCTTTGGTTCCTGTGCCTTCTGTGAAAATGGGACCTGGACATTCTGGCCGTTCTCATACTGCCAATGAGTTTATCTGGATTATTGAAATTGAAGAA
Source organism: Bifidobacterium breve (assembly GCA_943325655.2). GTDB lineage: Bacteria > Bacteroidota > Bacteroidia > Cytophagales > UBA9547 > CALPQG02. The sequence continues at coordinate 7,917 of CALPQG020000066.1, forward strand.
GGAATTGAGAAGTATATCAAGATATTGAGTGAGCTGGTGTAGGGGAGTTGTCGTGTTATCGGTTTACAGTTTTCAAGTTTACTATTGAAATTATGAAAAAGTTGTTCTTATTAATCGCTGGTGTGGTTGTTTTATCCTCGTCAAGCTTTGCACAAGTGACTGATACCACACAAGTTGATATTGCCAATTTACAAGTGCTTCCGACGTTTCCTGGTGGATTTCCTGAGATGTATAAGTTTATAGGAACTAACATGCAATATCCTCTAGTGGCATCTGAAGCAAAAGTAGATGGAAAAGTAATGGTTGGTTTCGCGGTTTCTGCCACTGGAGAATTGAGTAATTTTAAAGTTGACAAATCGTCGTACTTGGCGGTGAAAAACGAAGCGCCTTCACGTAAGCTGGCCTTTGACGCTTTGGACAATGAAGCATTGCACATTATGAAATTAATGCCGAAATGGATTCCAGGAAAAGCGGAGGAAAAAGCAGTGAATGTTAGAAAATTAGTGATTCCGGTAAGTTTTAGATTGAAATAAAAAATTGAATACGATAACTCGTACATTTAAAAAAAACTTATCTTTGTTCTATGAAGACTTTTACAATAAATGTGCCTGATAATCTTGATGTTGATGCAAAAGAATTGACGATGCTTTTGGCGAGTCTTTTGTATGAACAAGGTCGATTGTCTTTAGGGCAAGCAGCTAAAACAGCGGGTTTGTCTAAAAGAACTTTTGCTGAAATGTTAGGGAAATATGATGTTTCGATTTTTAATTTCCCTGCAATTGATTTATCTAATGATGTTGCTAATGCATAAAGTAATTATCTCAGATACAAGTTGTTTTATTATTTTGTCTTCTATTGATGAATTAAGTCTGTTGCAAAAGTTATATGGAACCATTATTACAACGCAAGATATTGCTATGGAATATGGTGAAAAACTTCCAGATTGGGTTGAAATAGTAACCTTAAAGGATAAGCAAAAACAACAATTGTTGGAAATGCAACTCGATAAAGGAGAATCAAGTGCAATTGCTTTAGGACTTGAAACAGAAAATAGCACACTTATTTTAGACGATTTAAAAGCTCGCAAAATCGCTCTCCAACTTAATCTTTCTTATACTGGTACTTTGGGTATTATAATAAAAGCAAAACAAAAAGGTATTATAGATGCCGTAAAACCCATTATTGAAGAAATAAAACGAACCAATTTTAGAATTTCCCCTGAATTGGAACTCCAAGCCTTAAAAGAGGCATTAGAATAATTTTTTTAAACTGAAAACCAATAACTGAAAACCGTAAACTTCAAATATGAAACTTTGGCAAAAAGATACTAACGTAAATAAAGAAATTGAACGCTTTACCGTAGGGCGTGACCGTGAAATGGATTTGCTTTTGGCGGAATCGGATGTGATGGGTTCTATGGCGCATATCACGATGTTGGAAAGTATCCATTTGCTTGAAAAAGAAGAATTGGTAATCTTGCTTGCGGAATTGAGAAACATCCATACAGAGATTAAAAAAGGCTCATTCACCATTGAAGAAGGGGTAGAAGATGTGCATTCTCAAGTGGAATTGTTGCTTACCAAACGTTTGGGTGAAGTGGGTAAAAAAATTCATAGTGGCAGGTCAAGAAATGACCAGGTATTGGTCGATTTGAAATTATACATCAGGGATGCGATTGAACATACTGTTGGCGGCGTAAGTCAACTGTTTAATTTGTTCATTTCCTTGTCTGAAAAACACAAAGCGACTTTAATTCCGGGATATACGCACCTACAGGTAGCCATGCCTTCTTCATTTGGTTTATGGTTTGGCGCGTATGCGGAGAGTTTGGTGGATGACTTAACTGTCCTTCAGGCCGCTTACAAAGTGGCCAATAAAAATCCTTTGGGTTCAGG
>CALPQG020000067.1 GCA_943325655.2 Bifidobacterium breve
CAACTGCTGATATATTGATCAGGTATGAAAATATTTATGAAATGGAAAATGGATTCGAAGCAACTGTTCTTGAGAGCAGGTATTTAGGCTTTTGTTATGAAAACAAAATCAAAGTTGCAGATCAAATAGCATTAAAAATGTGGACAAGTGAAAAACCAACAAATACAATAAGAATACAAATTGGGAGTTTTTGGGAGTTATAATTTGTGTTGAATAAAAAAATGCGCTAGACTACATTTATTGTATTTGAAATTAATGTGATGAAAATATAAACGATTAAAAAGACATAAAACGGGAAAAATTTTTTCAAAGTAGCCAATTCAGGCTTATAAACGATTTATTGCTATATTAGCTTAATATCTGAATTTTACCAAAAATTTATTGACGAATAGGCAAATTCAAGCTACAATTTATCTCCTCTCAAAATTCTGTAACGCTTTCTTGCTTCTGGTATAAAAATACTTCCCGGATATTTGATTAAAAATTCCTCGTAAAATATTTTTGCTTTGTCTGGTTGATTCAATTTCTCCTGATACAATTCTGCTAATGTAAAATAGGCATCATCTCCATAAATATCAGCAGCATAATTATCCACAATAGATTGTAATTTTTCAGATGCTTTAAGGTATTTTCCTGTTTTTATAAACACTTTTGATTGAAGCCAATAAACATCATCTGTAATTTTATCTTGTGGATATCTTTTTAACAGGGAATCAAGTTTAACCATAGCCAAATCAAATTCATTTTTAAAAATTAACAATTCTATTTTAGAATAATCAAGTAAAACTTCTGATACAGAATCTATCAACAATTGGTCTTGGATAAACACGCTTAATTGTATAGCATCATTTGCAATCTCTCTTGTTGTAGCTTGTTTAAGTATATTTAATTGTTCCTGGGCCAATAAAAATTCCCCTTTATAATAAAAAAGTTTAGCATTTTTAAATTTTGCTTCATAAGCCAATGGACTATCTTTTACCAGTTTTTCTGCTTGTGTGTACAACAATGAAGCATCCCAAATTTCACCTTTCAACAATTTTACATCCGCCAAATCCATTTTCAATTTTGCCAACATCGTATTGTCATGTGTTGATAATATTGCTTCTTCTAATAGTTTTATCGACTTATCAACATCTCCCAAATAAAATGCATGTAACATAGCCATAGATTTTTTAACTTCAACCTGACTGGCGTTATTTTTATTTATTGCTAAATATTGTTGATAATCATTAATTAAACTCAATATTTTCGACTTATCAACAGGATAAGTAGTTTGTATCAATGATTCCTTAACTTTAATGCCATAATAAATGGCTGTTTGAAAATTGGCACCTTCAGGGTAAGTATTTTTTACATAATCAAAAAATAAACTGGCATTCTCATAGTCTTTATTTTTAAAAACAATCAAACCCAAAGATATCATGTTTATTCCTTGCAACTTATTGCGCATATCAAATGCTTTGGCCTGAATATAGGCCTTATAAAAATTTCTTTGTTGAATATATAACCAGGTAATCAATTCAACAAATTGACTATTATCAGGTTCTGACTGTAATACTGCCAATATTTTGGTTTCCAATAACTCAAAATCTTCCTTTTTGGTTAAATTATTTTGAAAATTATTTTCTACACTTGTTAATATTTCAGCATTGGGTTGTTGTCTTAGTAAGTTTAATAATTCATCAATTAATAAACTGGTTTTTCCTGTCAATTTATACAATTCAGCCAACTGAAATGCATACATAAAAAGATCTCCTTTTTTTGCTCTTGATGCTAAATATAATGCTTTTGGAAGTTCATAATTATGCTTTTCTATAAAGTATGAAGCAATATTGTTTAACAGTTCATCATCTTTATTTGTTTGATCTTTTAATTTATTGATTTCTTTATCCGCCTGGATGGTTTTGTTATTGGTTTGGTACAATAAAATTAAATCCACACTAAACTTGGGGAATTGTGGATATTTTTTCCTGGTTTTACTAATAAATTTTTCTGCTGTATTAAAATCTTTTAACCCTGTTAATGTTGCTAAATAATTGTCATAAATGAGTAAACGATTTTTTTCGTCTTTTAACAATTTATCATAAACGTCTTTGGCTTTATTAAAATCAGCTTGTTGAAAATATTGATTCCCAATTGCTATGTCTTGCTCTTGAGCATTGACCCCAAAAGAAAACAAAATTAGAAAAAGAGAAAAAATATATATTTTAAAGTTATCCACAGTATGGTAATAATAGTTTAATTAAATTATTAAATTTTATTCTTCTTTTATTCTTTATTATGATGTTGATATGGTTGATAACTAATGAAATTAGCTATTGTTTATTTAAAATGTTTATAATTCGTTTTTATTGTATTCATTATTCACATTAACTTTTTAATATATATTACTGTATATGTGTTATTTAAATATTTATCCACAAGATGTGGACTACTTTACTATTGATGATGTTGATGAAGACATTTTGTTATTTTAATTTTAATTCTTGTTAGTTTTGCACTGCTTTCCACACTGAACTAAGGTTTTTGTATTTATCCACATGTTTACAATATTATGTGAATTTCTATTCAACAGCTTCAAAGTTTATTCTTATTCTTATCAATAACTTTTCCACATTTAATCTATGTTGATATTAATATCCAGCACTTCCCAGTTTTCTTTTAAAGTAATTTGATCTGGATAATAGCTAACTCCTTCAGGCTGTTGTTTTTTATTATAATCTCCCAAATCCCATTTACCATTGTTATTTTCATCTTCTATTACCCTAATATTGTATTTACCAGGTTTCAATTTATTAAACTGATAGTTTGTATTATTTCTAATTGCTTCTTTTACAATGTATTTATCATCTAACAATTGAATAATAAAATAACTTTTATTAGTAATTATTTTACCCTGTATACTTCCTGTTTCTGTTATATCATTAATTAAATACTTTGCGGTTAAAGTATATACTGAATCATCATTTATAGTCAATAATGACGCTGTTTCCATTACTATTTTTATTGAATCTTTTGCAATTATATTATTGTATATCAGTATTTTATCATTGTAATCATTGACTTTATAGTTTTCATTATTTTTTAAATATTTATAATCATAACTATCAATTTTCATTTTTATCAATGAATTTTTACTCAATCCTTTTATTGGTTTTGAAAAAGTTATTTCTATTGGTTCTTTATCTATGTTAATTTTGCTATTTGCTAATGGATTTATTAATGGAAGTTCTTTTTTATTTTTCTTCTCTTCAGTTTTAAATTTTAAAGTTTTGTTTATTTTAAAATCATTACTATCTGTTATTGCTAATTGTATTTCTAAACTGTCTTTATAATTACCTAAATTATATATATACAGGTGTTTATTACTTATTGTATAGGCTATATCTTTACCCTTAATACCTGCTTTTTTAATTTCATTGTTAAAATCGATATCAATTTTATTTCCTATGGTATAAGTGTTAATAATTTTAAATGTATCTATTTTTTTTCTATTTAATATATTAATATTTAATGAGTTGATGCTACTTCTTAGTTCAACTACTTTATTATTAAATCCAAATATTTCATTTTCATCTAGTTTTAAATTGTTGTTTACATCATCAAAAGCAATGATATCGTAATTACCCTCTTTGATATTTTCTAGGTTATATGTACCATTGGTACATTTTGTATATATATATGGCTGTTTTTTAAAAATATTTAAGGTATCACTACTCCAATATATACCAACTATAGCATCTGAATTTTTATTTTTTTCTATTGCTATAACTTTCCCTTTTATATACAATGAATCCAGTTGATTCCCTGTTGAAAATATTAAACTTATGTCTTTTGCAATATTTGACTCAGTTATATCAACTATGCTTTTATTGAAGTTAACTCTATAAGTAGTATTTTCTTTTAAACTTTTAGTAAATTCTAAAGTAATTGTTTTCTTTTTACTGCTTACTTTATAATCATTTCCTACACTTGGGGTTATTTGTATTTCCTGTAAGGCATTGTTTATTTTTATATCTTCATTAAATTCTATAATTATTTTTTTATCCTTAAAGTTTGTAGTTCTATTTAGTGGATAATTTTTTTTGAGAATAGGTGCTGTATTATCTTTCGTTCCACCGTTAGGTGCACTTATATTGGCACATTTAATAAAAATTATACTTAAAAAGATGATGAAACTGAATTTAATTTTTTTTAGCATATACTTTAATTTTTCTTGAAAATATAGATCAAGCTTGAATAATTATTATTGTTATTTTTTGCCCATTTATTTGATTTATAACCATTTATAAATGATTTTAAATAATTTGTACTTGTATTTTTATCTTTTGCAATATTTTTTTCACTCAATAAACTTACATAGTAACTATCAAAATACATTGGTTTTGTTGCAATAAGTTTAAACTCTTGTTTTTCTACTAATTGTTTTATTGTTAATTGATTAAAGTGGTATAGATGTCTTGGAACATCATACGCTGCCCAGTTTTCTTGGTATATTTTAGCATCTAATGAATCAGCATTTGGAACTGCAATAATAAAAATACCTTTGCTTTTTATGATTTGACTAATTTTTTCAATGTTTTCATTGAGTTGGTGAATATGTTCAACAACATGCCAAGTAGTTACAATATCAAATGCATCTGATTCATCATAACAACAAAATAATCCACTGTTTATTACTTCATTAGTATTCGATTTTGCAAGTTTACGCGCATCCTCATCTGGCTCTATTCCACTGATTTTCCACTGATTGTCTTTACAAGCTTTTAAAAAATACCCTGTTCCACAACCAATGTCTAAAATTCTTCCTTTTTGAGGAATCAAAGAATTTATTAAATCGACTTTATCTTTTAATGTTTTCTTTCTTACCAGTTGGTATATGGTATTGATAATTCCTTTTTTGCTATTCGTATGTGAAATGTATTCTTCAGATTTGTAATATGATTCTATAGTTTCTTCTGTTGGTCTTGGGTTTGTAAATTTGAAACCACAATTTTTACATTTTACTATAGCAAATACAGTTTGGCTAACTGTAAAATCTTTACAATTTTTAAAGTGTTCAAACTGTTCGTGGTTACAAACAGGACAATTTTTTAATTCTTCTAACATATTATTTTTCTAAATAAACCATAAGGATGGAAATGTCTGATGGAGTTACTCCGCTTATTCTACTTGCTTGACCAATTGTTCTAGGCTTAATTTTAGAAAATTTTTGTCGAGCTTCAGCTGACAGCGCAGGCAATTGGCTATAATCATAATCTTCTGCAATTCTATAATCTTCCAATTGGGTAATTTTACTGGCAAGTTTTTCTTCCTTGTCTATATAACTTTCGTATTTGGTATAGATTTCAACCTGCTCTATTGCTTCTATTGAATAGGTATGATACAAGTTGTCTATTTCTTTATTGATTCCTTTAAAGTTTTCAAGACTTACATTTGGTCTTCTAATTAATGCATCTAAACTGATTTTTTCTTTTACGATTGCTGTACCCAAATTTTCAAGGATTGTATTTATCTCTTCAGGATTAAATTTTGTTTTTTTAACAAAATTTGCAACGGCTTTGATTTCTTCTTTTTTAAAGTTTAGCCTATCTATCCTTTCTTGTGAAGCTAATCCTAACAGATACCCTTTTTCTGTTAACCTTAAATCAGCATTGTCTTGACGTAATAATATTCTATATTCTGCTCTTGAGGTGAACATTCGATAAGGTTCTTCTGTACCTTTTGTAATTAAGTCATCTATGAGTACGCCTATATAAGCTTCATCTCTTCGCAATACAAACGCTGGTTTTTCATGTGTATTGTTATGCGCATTAATACCGGCTATCAATCCTTGTCCTGCTGCTTCTTCGTAACCAGTGGTGCCATTTATTTGACCTGCAAAAAATAAGTTTTTTATCAGTTTAGTTTCAAGGGTATGGTTTAATTGTGTTGGTGGGAAATAGTCATATTCAATGGCATAACCAGGCCTGAACATTTTTACGTTTTCAAAACCCACTATTTTTCTTAATGCTGCCAATTGTACATCTTCTGGTAAAGAGGAAGAAAAACCATTGACATATATTTCCACAGTATTCCAACCTTCTGGTTCTACAAACAATTGGTGCCTGTCTCTTTCTGAAAATCGATTGATTTTGTCTTCTATTGATGGACAATACCTAGGTCCTAAACCTTGAATCCTTCCAGTAAACATTGGAGATTTTTCAAATCCGGTTTTTAAAATATCATGTACTTCAGGATTTGTGTAGGTGATGTAGCAACTTCTTTGTTTCTCAGTTTTTGGAGTATCTAGGTATGAAAATTTGGATGGGTTTTCATCTCCGAATTGTTCTTCCATCAACGAATAATTTAAACTTCTTCCATCCAAGCGAGCAGGTGTACCTGTTTTCATTCTTCCTGCTTCGAATCCTAATGCGATCAATTGTTCTGTTATTCCTGTTGCAGCCTTCTCCCCTGTTCTTCCTCCAGAAAATTGTTTTTCGCCAATATGTATCAATCCATTTAAAAAAGTACCATTGGTCAGTACTACAGATTTGGCTTTTATTTCCACGCCCATTCCTGTTTTTATACCTTCCACTTTTCCGTCTTTAACAAGTAGTCCTGAAACCATATCTTGCCAAAAGTCCAAATTTGAAATGTTTTCTAAAGCCAATCTCCATTCTTCAGAAAATTTCATCCTGTCATTTTGCGTTCTTGGACTCCACATGGCAGGACCTTTAGAACGGTTAAGCATTCTAAATTGTATGGTTGATTTGTCTGATACTATTCCAGACATTCCACCAAGCGCATCAATTTCTCTTACTATTTGTCCTTTGGCAACACCACCCATTGCTGGGTTACATGACATTTGTGCAATGGTCATCATGTTCATTGTTACTAGTAAAACACTAGACCCCATATTGGCTGCTGCAGCCGCTGCTTCACAACCAGCATGCCCTGCACCAACTACAATAACATCGTATTCTTTAAACATATTTTTGTGTTCCACGTGGAACGTCTAATGGTCTGTTTTACATGAAACATTATGTTTCACGTGGAACGTTATGCTTGAAGCACAAACATTGTTTTATAAGGATACAAAAATATCAATCTTACAATCAAACAAAAAGGAATATTGATTTAGTCGTTTATAAATTTTTTTAAACTTATAAATATATTGCTATTATTTTTTATTTTTAGTTGGATTAATTTTTATAGCATATCATATTTTTATTACACCTAATTTTATAGGTTTTTTAAAAATGTAATTTTCTAATATGTGTTTTTTAAAATAATTTATTGGTGATGGGAATTTTATTAGCGTCATTATTTTATTGTGGTTTTTGAAAGTATTGTATTTAAATAGTTTGAAATTTTTAAACCTAAAAAATTTTTTGTCGTACGGATAAGCTAACTTTTATTTTAGAGATATAAATTTGAAATATAAATACAAGTATTTAGCTTGCTAAACTAATTTATTAAAACAATGAAAAAAGTACAAATCGTATTATTGCTACTGTTTACTTTGGTAAGCATGCAAATGTTCGCCGGAAAACCCAATCCTGCTAAATACAACAATAAAATTGTATCAAAGCAACACAAAGTAGTTGATGGATTTAAAGCGTTTTTCAAGACTTTTGAAAAAGGAACTAAAGAAAAAATGCACCAAGAACGCGAAGCGCTCCTTATACTTGTAAACTCCTCCATTACTGAAATAAAAGCCATGGATGGTTTTGATGGTGATACACAAATGAGAGATGGTGCGCTCACTTTATTGTACTTTTACAAATCAGGCTTGGAAAGTGATTACCACATAATGATTGAATTGATTGCCAATAGAGAAAGAAGTAAAGAAGACCATGCAAAATTGGAAGCTTATAAGGATAGTTTAATTGCTAATGAAAAAATTCACGATGATAAATTTGAAGCAATTCAAATCGCTTTCGCAAAAAAACATAAATTAGACCTTTTATAAAACAACCTTTACAAGGTTAATATGAGTTATTAATGAATATGAAAAGATATACGCTTTTATTGGTTATGATAGTTTCAATTTTGTTTACTTCATGTGTGCACAGAAGTAAAAAATGTAAAAAAGCGGCAAGAAATGTGAAACGATTACACCTGACAAATTGGTAAATATTGGTTAACTTGTTGATAAACAAGCTAATCAATGCTTTAATTTAATTAATTATAACATGAAATATATATATGTTTGTATTGTGTCATTGTTTTTGTTTACAAGTTGCATGAGAACTCCTGCTAAATGTAAAAAAGACCATAAAAGAGTTGATAAAGCTAAGAAATCAGGAAATTTAAAAAACTGGTAGTTTGTAAAATATGTATTGTTTAATTGCTACATATATTTTTTCTTTGTTATGGTTTACCTAAATTGCCTTTATAGTATTTAGGTAAAGTTTCAACTATAATTAATCCCTATCAATGAAATATCTATTACCCCTTCTGTTGTCTTTTGCTGTGTTGATAAGCTGTACAGAAAAAGTTGGAAACTGTAAAAAAGACCATAAAAGAGTTGATAAAGCAAAGAAATCAGGTAATCTAAAAAACTGGTAAGCATTTACTTGTGCTTTCTTGTATTAAAATAAATAGCGTTCATCATTTTTGTTGAACGGGTGTACACTATTGCATATTTTTAACGAACTTTATCGCCAATTATAAAAGCATTGTAATTAAGTTTACAACACAAAAAATTCCAATTTATTTTTCCCTTTATTAAGTGACTGACGAAAAACCTACAAAAATTACGATACTGGGTGCTGGCCTGGTTGGTACTTTACTTGCCATTTATCTTGCAAAGCGTAACTTCGATGTACATGTATTCGAACGACGTCCTGATTTCCGACAAGCCAATGTTGATATTGGCCGTTCTATAAACCTTGCCGTGAGTGATCGTGGTTGGAAAGCCTTAGAAGTGTTGGGGATTGACCAAGAGATTAGAAAAATTGCCATACCCATGTATGGTAGGATGATACACCATGAAGATGGTACTGTCAAACACCAGCCTTATGGCAAAGACAATCAGGCAATTTATTCCATTTCAAGAAGGTATTTTAATGAAACGTTGGTTAATATTGCCGAGAATTATGACAATATAAATTTTCATTTTAACGAAAAATGTTGGGACGTTAATTTAGATGATGCCATCACACACTCTGAAAATACGGTTACCGGACACCGTTTAAATGTAAAAGCTGATGTGATATTTGGTGCTGATGGTGCATTTTCTTCGGTGAGAAATGCGATGATGAAAACTGAACGCTACAATTATTCTCAAACCTATTTAGAACACGGCTATAAAGAACTTACAATTCCTGCCAATGTAGACGGAATGCATCAAATTTCTCCAAATGCTTTGCACATTTGGCCAAGAGGAAAGTTTATGCTTATTGCCTTACCCAATGAAGATGGTACTTTTACCTGTACCTTGTTTTTACCATTCAAAGGGGAACAATCTTTTGAGGTGCTTAAAACACCTCACGAATTGCAGCAGTTTTTCTTAAAAACTTTTGCCGATGTGGTACCTTTGATGCCTAATTTGGTCAAAGAGTTTTTTAAAAACCCGACTTCTTCTTTGGTTTCAATATCCTGTTATCCTTGGTGTTATGAAAATAAGGTCGCTTTAATTGGTGATGCGGCACACTCTATGGTTCCATTTTATGGACAAGGGATGAATGCTGGGTTTGAGGATGTAAGAATATTAGATGAAATTATAGGAAAATA
>CALPQG020000068.1 GCA_943325655.2 Bifidobacterium breve
ACAAAATTATTTTTTCTAGGAACTGAATTAAAGTAGAAAGGGTTTTAAAACCTCATGATTCTTCCTAAAATTACGGCTAAATAAAAATCCAAAGCATTAGACTAACTCCAAAAAATATACGTAAATTAGGATGATAAAATCCTAAAGCCATGATACATATCATTCCTTCCATTTTAGTTAAAGATGGTAAATGTGCCGTACTAACTGATGATACTTCAGATAAATATACACTGTTAAAAGAGTCTCCACTTGACCTGGCACTGAAGTACGAAGAGCATGGGATTAAGAAAATTCAGCTTTTTGATTTGGATGGTGAGCTCACTGACACCATTAAAAATATAGATGCTTTAGGAGAAATCAGCTCCTTTACAAATTTAGAGATCGCATTTGGCGGAGGGGTAAATTCTGATGCTGAAATTCGCCTGGCATTTGAATACGGTGCAAACCAGGTTTCCTGTACCACATTGCCATCGCTACAAAAAGAATTGTTTGGCGCCTGGCTAATCACTTATGGCAGAAACAAACTGATTTTAGGCGTTAATTCAGTAGACCATAAAGTGAATATTTATGGGGAAACCAGAAAACAAGCCAAAGAAGATGTACTTGATTACATTGATTTTTTTTACCACTACAGTGTATTGTATGTGAAGTGCACTAATTTAGGGCATGAAAATGACCTTCAAGGTCCTAATTTTGACCTCTACAATAAAATCAACAACAGGTTTCCCGATTTAAAATTGATTGCTTCCGGGGGAATTCGCCACGTAGAAGACATTAAGAAACTTCAGGAACAAGGAATCTTTGCAGTTGTATTGGGCAATGCCCTGAATGATGGCCGAATTTCCATCGAAGAAATTAAAAAATTCATGTAATAATTCATTTGTATAAATAATTACCGAAATCATCCCAACAAAAATTGCTAAACTTTGGTATGTTTTTCATCAAAAAAGGTAAATTTGCCAACGCTTGAATTTGATTAAGAATTATGACTTGGTTTACTAGAAAAGAAAAAGGAATTGTAACTCCCACAGAATTAAAGAAGGAAACCCCTGATGGTTTGTGGAGTCAGTGTCCTGAATGTAAAAAAGTGATGCACTCACGTGAACATAAAAAAAATGAGTACACCTGTTCGAGTTGCAACTACCATGATAAAATAGGTTCAAAAGAATATTTTGAAATCATTTTTGACAACAATGAATTTGAAGAACTGGACGCGAGAATGAGCTCTTCGGATCCCTTGGTTTTTATAGATACCAAAAAATACCCTGAACGTATTGTCGCTACCCAGAAAAAAACAGGCTTAACAGATGCTGTTCGTTCCGGAATTGGTTACATGAACAATATTCAAATCGTCGTGGCTTGTATGGATTTTAACTTTATCGGAGGATCAATGGGTTCTGTGGTTGGAGAAAAAATAGCAAGAGCCATTGACAAAGCAAGAGAGAAAAAAGCGCCTTTTTTAATGATCTCCAAAACTGGTGGTGCCAGGATGATGGAAGCAGGATATTCCTTGATGCAGATGGCAAAAACTTCGGCCAAATTGGCCATGCTTTCTGAAGATGGTATTCCTTATATTTCTTTATTGACTGATCCTACCACGGGTGGTGTTACCGCATCTTATGCCATGTTGGGTGATTTCAATATCTCTGAACCGGGCGCGTTGATTGGCTTTGCTGGCCCTCGTGTAATTCGTGAAACCATAGGTAAAGATTTACCTGAAGGTTTTCAAAGTGCAGAATTTGTATTGGAGCATGGTTTCTTGGATTTTATCGTTGACCGAAAAGAACTCAAAGAAAGACTAAGTGATTTGCTCACGATGTTAAATAATTAAAAATTAAGAAAGAGCTTTAGGGCTCTTTTTTTAGCGGGTAAAAGTTTTTAATGCATCACTTTGTACAGACTACATCCGTAAGTTTTGGCATCAAATGCTGATAAAAACGGAACTTGACGACTTGGTTTTAGGTCTAGTCTTGCAATCAATTTTAAGGGACTTTTTTGAGAGAAATATTGAAAGTTGCTGACATACCGTGCTTTTTCTATATCACTCACCATAACATATTGGTACTTGTATTTTGTACGCAGCAATTCCTCTCGTCGGGTTAATGTTGCGTATTTGTCTATGTATTCATAGCTGGAACCATTTTGAACCACCGCATAATAATACGTGGCATCGCCAATGACTTTACTTCCTTTCGGAATATATTGACGCACAAAATCATACGCCAGTTTTGGATTGCGTTCGGGTGCGGATAAAATAGTTTGGGTTGCTTTTAAGCCAAAATATCCCAGGTTGAAAGTCAGTAACACCGTGAGTATAACCGTATGGATCCACTTTGTTGTTTCCTGCTGCTGAAATCCCATTAGCAATAAATAATAGAAGGGTAAGATAAAGACAGAATATGGCCCCCAATCTTTGATTAAAAGATAAAACAATACCACGCTGCTCATGGCAATCCAACAAACGAAATGGTTGAAAAATGGATTTGTTTTTACCCGTGAAATTCCGATGACTAGAAGTACTGTAGCTATTAAAACATATTCATGTTTGGGAACATAAAGGTTTGAAAACAGGTAATTGGTAATGGTGTTTTGAGTATTAGAATTGTCAAATGCTCCAAAATAGATTTCAATAAATTTTCTAAATCCGCCGCAGGAATTGATCCATAACCCATACAATACCATAGCAGGGAATTTCATGCGTACAACAGCCTTCCAGTCAATTTTATTATGCAACCATAAATAGCAACCAACTCCAGCAAAAGCTAAAACGATAAAACCTACCCTTGGAGTGGTCAAAAGACCCAATGCCATACAAATTCCCACCAATACAAAATATCCCTTTTGTTGTTTTTGAACAGCAACCGTAAAGAAGAATATTCCTAAGAGTACAAAAAACAATGCCACCAAATCCATTCTTCCTTCGTGCATGCTCAGGTTCAAAAATGGATCTGTCAGCAGTAATAAGGCCCAAAGCATGTCTTTTTTAACAAATTGTTTTTCATTTAAAACCTGGTTTTTTATCCTTAAAATTATAGCAATAGTCCCCAATCCAAAAAGCATGGCCACCATCCTAAACTGCCAGATTCCAAAGCCAAACCATTCAAAACTGAGTGCAGTTAATTTAAAATAAAGAGGTCCGTAAATTAAGATTGGTTTCTGGTTCATTGCTGTAGCAGCAATCTCAGGCACAAGCGTATTGTATTGCCATAAATGATGTGCTATGGAAGCAAAAAAAGTTTCATCAAACCAGGGTATTGGTTGTATGTCAAGGCTGAAAAATTGATAGCCAAGGTATATGGTAATGAATAGCAGGAAAAAGGTTTTTAAACTATAAAGCGCTTTTGGCATAAGGTTGAATAGAAACCGGAGAAGTATTTATTGAAATGTATGAAAGAAAGGCTCAATTCGTGCCACCACTAAAAAGCGCAATCAAAATCTAAGTGGTGGCACGAATACCTTTTGATTTAACCTTACCTCATCCATTCAGCATACATGACATAGTTGTTGGCAATCCGTTCGTTGAGTTCTTTGAAATGTTCCGGACTCAATTCCTTTACTTTTTTGGCCGGAACTCCAGCATAAATGCTTCCACTTTCAATTCTGGTATTTTCTAAAACTACAGCTCCGGCAGCTACAATAGCATTTTTTTCAACATACACATTGTCCATCACAATAGCGCCCATTCCGATCAATACATTGTCTTCAATGGTACACCCATGCACCAACGCACGGTGACCGATAGATACATTGCTTCCAATAACCGTGGGGCATTTCAAATAAGTACAATGAATGATGGCGCCATCCTGAATATTCACTTTGTTGCCGATATGAATGTAATGCACATCTCCTCTTACAACGGCATTGAACCATACCGTGCAATCATCTCCCATGATTACTTCACCAATAACGGTAGCATTTTCTGCCAGGTAAATATTATTGCCAAAAACAGGCGAAATGCCTTTTACTGGTTTAATTAAAGCCATATTCTTATTGTTCCATTAAAATTCTTCTACATAAAAAGTGTTGTTCCATTTGGAAAAATAACCATAGTGAATTTTATTTCCAAACTTATAAATGGTATAAATCTGAGGAGGGTTGTTTCCAAAAGCCCGATCTTCAAATTCATTTAACTTGTCAATGATGTTTTTTGACAACATGCCATTCACATGACTGAAGTCATTAGGTGACATCAAGCTTTTGAAATAAGTATTCAGGGTATAGGTAGCAGTATTTATCGGGTAGCCCCAGCCAGGATAATATCCTGGGTATCCTCCCATTCCCCAGCCTCCCATCATAGCAAATCCTCCTCCCATCATTCCAAGTCCAGTGTTGAAACCAGGACGTTGTACGGCTACGATTTGTTGGTTTCCCAACATCAATTCATAATTTCCCGATTCGGTAATATTGGCGGCAATGGCAATATCGCCGTTCATGATGGAATTAAAAAAGTCTTCCGGGTCAAGAAAATCAGGATCAATCTTCCCATTATTTTCCCGCATGATAGGCGCATTTTTGATGTCAAAATCCTGGTCGGGATACACATTGTAATTGTTAACCAATGAAAAACTGTCCAAATCTACCACACATAAATTCAATTGTTTGTCGTTGGCAGTGATTCTTAACAACCTATTTTTGATCAGGAAGGAGTTTCCTTTGGTAACTTTGGCTATTTTTTCAAGTTTGAAGTTGAGTTTTTTGTAGGCACATTTTTGCGTTCCAAGATGGATGGTTACCAAATGGGTAACAGTGGCTTCATCAAAAGTAAAATAGAGGACGTTGTGAATGAGGTATAGTTTTTCGAAATGGATGGTGGTGTTTAAATTGTTGGCCACTTCATATGACACCTGTGTAATCCCAACCTTGGAATACGTTTCTTGTTCAATTTCTTTGGTTCTGTATGACAGTGCTTTATAAAATCCTTCGAATGGAATGTCATAATCTCTGCTGGCAATGATTTGTGCATTGTTGACGGTTACCACCCGCAATACATTGTTTTCAAAAGCTGACAATACCTGTACCTGGTCGTTTTCTTTTACCAATTGCAGCAATTGTTCGTTGGGTTGCATTACCAGTAAAGGTTGAAAATCAAACCCAAGGGTATTTTTATTGAGCGTTAAAAATGAAACTGTCCGTGTTTTGGGGGTATAAAAATAGACTTGCAAATTGCTTTCATTGGCGACTGATACAATGAGTTCTGACTTTTTATAGGTTTTGTCTAAGGGTACGATTACCGATTTTCTTTTGCCTTCAGAAATCCAATTGACTTCCAAAGAGGATTTATTAAAAAATATATAATGCAAATGACCCGCCTGATTCGCATACGCAATCACCTTTTTGTGGCCGCTGGTGGTCACCTTAAAACTTAGTAAATCAACTTGAGCCTGAGCAAGTTGACAAATCAGTATTCCCAGAAATAATAAAATAAATCTTTTCATAAAAGTATGCTTTATGGCAGGCGAAGTTAATCAATATTCACTCTGCCTACAATGTAAAAGTATATTTGTTTAGAAACCTAAAAACTCAACTAGGGCAAATGCTTTAAAAATTCATACTACCTAATTCAAAGGTATCAGCCTCCTCCCAACCCTTCTGCAAAGGAGAAGGGCTTTATATTCCGATAAATTTTATCCTTAATTTCTTAAAACAAGCAAAATCATTTGTAATTAATTACAAATCTATGATTGAAGTCAATCTCCCTCTCCTTTTGGAGAGGGTTGGGGTGAGGCTTTTAAAGCAAATACTAAATACTCAACCCAACCCTCACCACTACTTGTACACTACCAAATCGACTTCGGCGGAACCTACCCATAAACCAGCCTTGATTTTGAGAGGTAAACGGAAAGCGTCATCACTAAAATAAGCTTTGATGGCGTCTTTTCCTGAAAAGATTTTATTTTCGGGCAGGATGGGTGAGATCACAATGGCTTTGGTTTTTTTCCCGAATATGGTTTTGATTTTTTCTTTCCCCAAATACCTCATTTTAAAACTAAACAATTTGTCTTCCAGAAATACTGATATCGTCAGCGTATCTTTTTTATGAATGTCTTCAAAATCATAAAACCTAAAGGCAAAATAGGCACTTATCATGTCCTGTGTAAGTGGCAAAGTGTTGTAGTTATCAACTTTAAAAGAACTTGTATCAACTTTTGTATTGACAATTGCTTGGTTATTGGATCTGTCAAAAATGGTTTGTTCTACTTTTCGGTAGTTGTTTTCCTTGATATTGCGGGTAAACTTATAAGTCAGCCCATTTGTAGTGTCAATATAGGAATGCCACTCGTTCCTGATGGAACTAAACCAGTCGACCATTCCGATAGTTTTGCCCAACAGTGAAATGTGGTGACAAATTTTACCATCAATTTGGTACAAGCCTTCATCCACTTGGAATTCCATTTCTCCGCCATCCAATACGCCATAGTGTACAAGGTATTTCATGTACTCTGGTTTTTTCTTGAAGGTTATTTCCTGCCCAAAACCAAGTGTATGGAACAGGATAAAAAACAATATGAAAACTTGTTTTTTCATAGCATGGTGATCAATACTGAATACCGTATTGTTGGTCTTGATTCCATTTGATAATTAAATTAAAGTGTTGTTCCCGATTTAAGAGTTCCATTTGATAGGCTAAAAGTTCATCTTTAATAGCTATATGTTTAATGTTTTTTGAATTAAATGCGACAAGTTGTTTGCTGAGTTGTTTGTAATTTTCGTTTGAATGTTTGTGTCTATGTACAATTTGAAGGGTAAAAATGGTTGCAAGATACAATTGAATCGTTGCAAAAATCACCATGATATAGAGGTGTTTTTTTTGAATGAGGTACAGTAATACCACTGTAGTAAACAATAAATTAGCAAATATAAAAACCCTTAAAAATGGAATCACGTGTTGCAATGAAAGTATAATTATTGGCGTTAAAACAAAACAAGTAATGGTTATGATTTCCTTTTTTTGATTTTTTATCAAAAGCATGGTTATCATTCCTATCAACAACAATAGCGTGAATATGTTACTTTCAAAACCCACAATTGTTTTCAGGTAGTTCAGTAAAAAGACGGGTAGTTTAGCATTAAATGCAGCAGCACTCAATCCTTTTACCCACGAATTATTGATGATAGCATTAACACCATTTATTGCAAATGTTGGGAAATACAACAACAAAGTTGTTCCCAAAATGAGTAAAGTTACCTTCACTGAATGAAAAATGTTTTTATGTAAAATTACAAACATCAACATTGTAGGAACAAAAGCAAATAAATGAGTTGGTAAAACCCAAAATCCTAAAGCATTAACAATGATAAGTACTATCGTAAAAAATCTTTTATCTTCTTGGTACTTAAAAACAGCGATTACAGCAATTAAAGAAAATAAGCTCTGTAACGCATATCCCCTTCCTAAAATACTATATGGCAGGTAGCTAGTGCTGAAACTGGCTACAAAAATTAAAAAAGCTAGTTTATTATGGTTGATGTAATTTTTAACCAAATGAAACAACACCAATAAGATGCAAATATCTGCCAACAACGATGGTGTTCTAGTTGCTACTATTACAGGTAAATTCAACTTCAATAACAAGGCTACAAAAACATTATAGGCAATATGGTTATTGGGTCCTGGATAATATAAGATGCTTACTGCTAATCCTTTACTTGAAATAAATAAATAAGAAAACAATTCATCAAGCTGCAAGGGGGTGTAGAATAAAAGAAAAATTTTGAATGAAATGATCAAAGTAATTATTATCCTACAACTGTTACTAAATCCTTTAAAGATAGCACCTGTTTTTAAAAAAAAAGTACTTAAAAATTGTGCCAATAGTATTGAAACTCGCCTGTAAAATACCAACATACACAGATACAAAATAGTGAATAAGGAACACGCAAATTTTAGTTTGCTCAACGAAAATTCATTAATCAATAGCTGTAATTTATTGATTTGAATTGAATTTAATTGGTTTGAAACAGTTACAAATGCTATAATTTCAGCAACTTCTACCAACCACAGCAACATTGAAGTTGCCACCAGTAGTATTCCAAAAATTGATAAAAGAAGAACGATAATTTTTGAGACATCTTTTTTACTATTCGTTAGAAGATTATCCATATTACATCAGGTAAAATTACAGTGAGTATTCACATGACAAGATACACCAGACAGTTGCGAAAGCAAAGTTTATAATCCAAAATATTGTATCCAAAATTAAAACCACTTATAAATTAAGAATAAAGGGTAAGGAGGATTGGGCAAACGCATTAAAGAAAAAAGTAATATTTATAAATCATTTATTAATATTGCTAATTGTATAATTATCCAACTTATAAATTACCACATGCAGTTATTTTTTATTGCTCATATTACAGACAATATTGCGTACTTAACAGAAGAAGAAGCCACACATTGTGTTCGGGTATTGCGTCACAAAGTTGGCGATGAATTGACTTTTATGGATGGGAAAGGCGGGTTTTATACCGGGAAATTGATTCAGGCCGATCCGAAAAAATGTGCCTTGTCCATTTTAACTTCCAAGCAGGCGTATGGTTTAAGGTCGCAACATTTGCATGTAGCCATTGCACCAACCAAAAACATGGACCGTTTGGAATGGTTCGTGGAAAAAGCGGTGGAGATAGGCGTTGAGGAAATATCATTGATTGCCACCAACCGCACCGAACGAAGTGTGGTAAAAATTGAACGCCTGGAAAAAATTATTTTGGCTGCAGCCAAACAATCCGTTAAAGCATATTTACCTGTGATTAACCCATTGGTAAAGCTGAAAGATTTTTTAAAGCAAGATTTTGATGGAGGAAAATTCATTGCCCATTTGGCTGATGACCACAGGAAGTCCTTCCAGGAAGAAATTGCAAAAGCGGACAAAAATCTAATTTTGATTGGCCCTGAAGGCGACTTCACTTTACCAGAAATTGAAAGTGCCTTTGCCAGTCATTTTGTACCGGTTACACTTGGCGCTTCAAGGTTAAGAACTGAAACCGCAGGAATGTACGCTTGTGCCGTGGCTTCAGTAGTGAAATAATTTAAATGTTTATTCAGCGTTCGATAATAAAATTTAATCAATAAATGTGGCATTTATTCGCTTTGCGTTAGGGATGGTCCCGATACTTCGGGATTGTATGAGTTTCCAGCGAAAAGCGCGAGGAGTGCCGAAAGCCCAATGTCCGATCCATCAAAATTCAACTGCTTGTACTTGCAATCCTTGTACATGTACCACTTGTAACTGGTCAGGATGTGGCTGTTTTTCTTCTTGCTGTTGCCATACAAAATAAATGAATGTGACACCAAGCAATGGTTAAATGTATTGGTTGGTGTTTTCCTAATTTTAAAATCTTGGTAACCAGCACCGAAATTACTACCCAATTGCATGCTATTGTGAGAGGGTTTGTTGGCAAACAAATTCAGGACCAAGACGATTGTGATGACGTGGTTCAAAAAATTTTTATGAATATACATGAAAAAATTGCCGGTCTCCAAGAAATGGAAAAAGCCAATGCCTGGTTTTTTACATCGGCTCAAAATGCCATTGAAAATTAGTACAGGACAAAAAAGCAAAGAAAATGCTGGAATTGAATTGCTTGAAAATACGAATTTCAAAGAAGCTGAAGACCAATTGCAACCCTTAAACAATTGTACCAGTCCCTTTATCAACAAATGATTTGCCT
>CALPQG020000069.1 GCA_943325655.2 Bifidobacterium breve
ATAGTAAACGGTTGGTTTTTGGGTATTCAAAATTTTGTTGTACCCAGGCAATAAATTCCTCCAAACCACCCAGTCTGTTGTTGAGCATCATGGAATTTTTATTGGTACCGTTGAGTCCGGCGAGAGAATCTTTGGTTTTGGTTTCAGCCAAACTGTCCGCCACTGCTGCAGCAATACTATCTGCTTTGCTCAATCCATTTTTAACAAGGGTATCGATTTTAATTGGCTCAACCTTGGTGTTGGTGATTTTGTTAAAATCAAGTTTGTTGGTTTTTTGAATTTTTTCTACTGGAGTGTCTTTAGGCTTTTCGGGTTTTTTCTCCGGATCCTTGGTCTTTTTGGGTTTCTCTGCTGCTCCTTTTGGAAGCTCAGGCAAAATGTTTTGTTTAAGTCTCAGGTCAAAACCATCATAAAGGCTCAAATCAACCACTCTTGCTGATTCATCAGCAAAAGAATTTAAATATATTTTTGAAGCAACAGCACAAACAATAGCCGTTACACAAACAACCGTCAGGGCAAAAGTGATTCTGTTGTCATACGCCTTTCTTAACACATAAGCGCCATAGGTTTTGTTACGACCTTCAAAAGTGAATTCGTCCAGGTTAATTTTATATCGTATGAAATTGAAGTTCAATGTATAGGGCAAGTATTACTTGTACTAAATTTGTATCAATTAGGTTTCTTAAAATGATTGTATTTAAACAAACGAAAAACACACCAATGATTACTGGTGTGTTTCGCGTTTGTAAGGTATTATCTAAACGTTTTATTGTATAAATCAATACTTTCATTGATAATTCGAATG
This sequence comes from Bifidobacterium breve, assembly GCA_943325655.2. GTDB lineage: Bacteria > Bacteroidota > Bacteroidia > Cytophagales > UBA9547 > CALPQG02. The sequence continues at coordinate 806 of CALPQG020000069.1, forward strand.
GCTTCTTCTTTGCCAAAGAAATCTTCAACCACAACTTCTTTATGTTCTAATTTTTTGTAATCTTCAAAAAAACGACGAACCTCTAACAAAATATGAGAAGGCAATTCTTCAATATTGTCGATGTGGTTTACAGACATGTCATTTTTAGCTACAGCAATAATTTTATCATCCGCTTCACCATTGTCAATCATTCGCATTACACCAATTACTTTGGCATCGATAAGACACAAAGGTTGTACGTCTACAGAACAAAGTACCAATATGTCTAATGGATCATGGTCATCACAAAAAGTTTGAGGAATAAATCCGTAATTGGCTGGATAATGTACTGCAGAAAATAGTACCCTGTCAAGTTTAAGCATGCCGCTTTCTTTGTCAAGTTCATATTTGGCCTTGCTACCTTTTGGGATTTCAATGACAGCAGTTACTTCTTCAGGTGCATTTTTACCGTATGATACTTTGTGCCAGGGATTAAAGTGTTCCATTCTTTTTTAATTTAATTTTATGATTGTTTAATTTTAAAAATCAAGCTTTGCTAAGTTCTTAACAAAGCTTGAAACATTGTTGTTGGGTAAGATTTTTAAAGTAATGACACGCCGCTCATTTCAGCAGGTTTTGAAATGCCCATCAATTCAAGAATAGTAGGCGCTAAATCTCCCAATTTTCCGTCTTTGATTCTTTTGGTATAATTTTTATCCACCAAAATGCAAGGAACCAAATTGGTGGTGTGTGCCGTATTTGGAGAACCATCTTCGTTGATCATATAATCAGAATTTCCATGATCGGCGATGATAATAAAGGAATAGCCGTTTTCCAACCCTACTTTCACCACCGCTTCAGCACAATGGTTAACGGTTTCACAAGCTTTTACTGCTGCCGAAAATACACCAGTATGACCCACCATGTCAGCATTCGCAAAATTCAAACAAACAAAATCAGCTTCTTGTTTTTTCAATTCAGGAATAATTTTGTCTTTGATATCATTGGCACTCATTTCAGGTTGTAAGTCATAAGTGGCCACTTTTGGAGAAGGGCATAAAATATGTGTTTCGCCTTCAAATGGTTTTTCTCTTCCGCCATTGAAGAAAAATGTTACGTGAGGGTATTTTTCAGTTTCAGCAATTCTGATTTGTTTTTTTCCGGCACTGGCCAACACTTCACCCAAGGTATTGTTGAGGTTATCTTTGTCAAAAATAACTTTTACATTGTTAAAGGTAGGGTCATAATTGGTAAGGGTAACGTAGTACAAATCAAGTTTGTGCATGTCTTGTTCATGAAAATCTTTTTGCGTCAAAGCCAAAGTAATTTCACGACCACGATCGGTACGGTAATTAAAACAAATCACTACATCTCCTTCTTCAATTAAAGCAAGTGGTTTTTCGTTTGCGTCTGTAACTACAATAGGGTTAATGAATTCATCGGTGATATTGGCAGCATAAGAAGCTTCAATGGCTTCAATGGCATTTGAAGTATGTGCTCCAACACCTTTTACCATAAGGTCATACGCCAATTTAATACGCTCCCAACGGTTGTCTCTGTCCATGGCATAATAGCGGCCGATTACTGAGGCAATTTTTCCGGTAGTTTTGTCGAGGTGTTGTTGTAAATCTTTCAGGTAGTTTAATCCACCTTTAGGATCTGTATCGCGCCCATCGGTAAAGGCATGGATAAATAATTGATCTATCTGGTTGTCTTTTGCAATAGCGGTCAAACCTTTGAGGTGTTCAATGTGTGCATGAACGCCACCGTCAGACACCAAGCCTATAAGGTGTACTTTTTTGTTATTTTTTTTGGCGTAATCAAAAGCATCAAGCAATGTTTTTTCTTTGTCCAAGGTGTGGTCTTTTACTGCAAGGTTAATTTTTACCAAGTCCTGGTACACAATTCTACCTGCACCAATATTCATGTGACCAACTTCTGAATTGCCCATTTGTCCTTCAGGTAAGCCCACTGCAAGACCTGAGGCTTCCAATTTACTATGAGGGTAATCGACATATAAGCTGTCTATAAAAGGGGTGTTGGCGGCATCAATGGCTGAAACTTTTGGGTTAGTGGCTAAGCCCCAACCGTCTAAAATAAGAAGTACAACTTTTTTGTTCATGATAGGTATATATTTTTTCGTTTAAAAATTCTTCTCTTTTCTAAGTTTTCAAAGATAATAATTAAAGACTGAAATTATCTGAAAATAATGATAACATATTAGTCGTTAAATGAGTATTAGTGCTAACGAACACATTTTCACATGAAAAGAATATTAATTACTGGAGGGTCGGGCTTAGTTGGAACTAAACTAAGTCAACTATTATTAGCACAAGGGTATGAAGTAGCGCATTTGACCAGGGGAAAAGATTATTACCAACACCCACAGATTAAAACTTTTCAATGGAATATTTTTAAACAAACCATAGATCCGGAAGCGGTATTGTTTGCCGATATTATCATTCATTTGGCTGGAGCAAGTATTGCTAAAGGACATTGGTCCCCAAAACGTAAGAATGAAATTTTAAAAAGCAGGGTGCTTTCTACCCGGTTGCTGTACCAAACCTTGAGTTCTGTGAACCACAAAGTAGAAGCCGTAATTTCTGCTTCAGCCATTGGCATATATGGTTATGATACTGGTTTAGCACTGATCAAAGAAGACAGTGCTCCAGGAGAAGATTTCTTGGCAAATGTGGTGGTGCAATGGGAAGCAGAAGTCAATAAAATTGCCATACTGGGAATCAGGACCTGTATTTTGAGATTGGGAATTGTATTGGCCAAAGAAGGAGGTGCTTTGCCTCAATTGGTCAATCCAGTAAAATGGTGGGTAGGTTCGCCTTTGGGCACAGGAAACCAAATTATGTCATGGATTCATATCGATGATTTGTGTCACCTATTTCTTTTTGCCATTGAAAACAATACTGTTAAAGGGGTATACAATGCTGTTGCTCCTAATCCTGTTGCCAACACGGAAATGATGCAAACCATTGCCCGAAAACTTCATAAACCACTTTTTTTACCCAAGGTTCCTGCTTTTGTTTTGCGGTTCATTATGGGAGAAATGTCCCAAATTGTATTGGGAGGAAATAAAGTAAGTGCCGATAAAATTATTCAGTCGGGTTTTAAATTCAAATATCCTCAATTGTCATTGGCATTGAAAAATATTTTGAAAAATGAGTAGTGATAACAGCTTAATGGTCATTTAGCTCAAACGGATTTTCGCTATGTCAGGTGAAAACACCTGACATAGCGATTCAAACCGCTAGTAATCATTAGAAATAATATACTGCAATCCGTCGGGTGAAATTAAATATTTGATGGTGGGCATTTGCGTTAGCGATAGTCCCGATGCTTCGGGATTGTTTGATCGCGCTTTTCGCGGGAGAGTGCCGAAAGCGCGGGCATCGCCCTAAAAATCCTATTAATCATGTTTATGGCTAATCAATCCTAAAAAAACGATACTAGCGTTTGACACTTTTGATAAGCTCAAATTACATCAACCCACAACAAATCATTTAGCACTATAATTGTATACTTTTTATTTTTCACAAAATTATGCCTAATATTTCCCGCTTTTCATAAATATTTAACCAACAGGAACCTAATTGAAGTTTATTTTCAATTTTTGAGGTACGATTTAGGGTCTAAAAATTAAAATATTTGCCACAAATATTTTTTTTGCCTACATTAGAAGGTTGAAATAAGAAAACAAAGTAACAATATCTATTTATGGCAGTAAGAATTAATTCTTTCGAACAATACAAAGAAGACTACAAACTTAGTGTTGAAAACCCGGAGGCTTTTTGGGCTGGTGTGGCTGACACTTTTACATGGAAAAAGAAATGGGACAAAGTTCTGGAATGGAACTTTACTGAACCTAAAGTGGAGTGGTTTAAAGGCGCCCAATTAAACATTACAGAAAACTGTTTAGACCGTCATTTAGCTACCAAAGGCGACGCCATCGCTTATGTTTGGGAATCAAATGATGTGAATGAAGCCAACAGAACATTAACGTACAAACAACTTCACGAGGAAGTTTGCAAGTTTGCCAATGTACTTAAAAGCAATGGGGTAAAAAAAGGAGACCGTGTATGTATGTACATGCCGATGGTGCCTGAATTGGCCATTGCTTGTTTAGCGGCTGCACGTATTGGAGCGATACATTCCGTAGTTTTTGCAGGTTTTTCTGCTCAAGCATTGTGCGATAGAATTTCTGATGCAAAAGTAGAAGTCGTAATTACTTCAGACGGAAACTTCAGGGGAAACAAAGATATTCCTGTAAAAGCAATTGTAGACGAAGCCATCAAAAACCTTGATTTCGTTCGTAAATCTATTGTTTTCAAACGTACTGGTGGTCCAGTGATCATGAAAGAAGGCAGAGACATTTGGTGGTCAGACGAAATGGCTACAGCCTCTCCTGTTTGTGAAGCAACGCCTGTTGACGCGGAAGATCCATTGTTTATTTTGTATACTTCAGGTTCTACCGGACAGCCAAAAGGGGTAGTGCATACCACGGCTGGTTATATGGTAAGTACATATTATACTTTCCTAAATGCTTTCCAATACAACGAAGGAGAATTATACTTCTGTACTGCTGATATTGGATGGATTACAGGTCACTCTTACATGATGTATGGTCCTTTATTGGCTGGTGCATCTTCTGTAATGTTTGAAGGGGTTCCTACTTATCCAGACGCAGGAAGGTTCTGGCAAATTGTTGAAAAATTAAAAGTAAATATATTCTATACCGCTCCTACTGCAATTCGTGCCTTGGAAGCATTCGGGTTAGAATTTGTAAATAAATACGACTTGTCTTCTTTAAGGGCTTTGGGTTCTGTAGGGGAACCAATTAACGTGGAAGCATGGAATTGGTACAATGACTATATTGGTAAAGGCAATTGCCCAATTGTGGATACCTATTGGCAAACGGAAACAGGTGCCTTTATGATTACACCAATTGCAGGTATCACACCAACCAAACCAGCTTATGCAACTTTACCACTTCCAGGGGTTCAATTAGCAATCATGGATGCTGAAGGTAAAGAAATTTTGGGCAATGATGTAGAAGGAAACCTTTGTGTGAAATTCCCATGGCCATCAATGATCAGAACCACTTATGGTGACCATGAACGTTGTCGTCAAACTTATTTCTCCGCTTATCCAGGATATTATTTCACTGGTGATGGTTGCAAAAGAGATGAAGATGGTTACTACAGAATTACTGGTCGTGTGGATGATGTGATCAATGTATCGGGTCACCGAATGGGAACTGCTGAAGTGGAGAATGCCATCAACGAACATAAAAATGTCATTGAATCTGCCATCGTTGGATATCCTCATGATATCAAAGGTCAAGGCATTTACGCTTATGTGATTTGTGACCATGTGCCTGAGAATGCAGATGTACTTAGAAAAGAAATATTGGATATTGTGACTAAAATTATTGGTCCAATTGCAAAACCAGATAAGATACAAATTGTACCAGGTTTGCCAAAAACACGTTCTGGTAAAATTATGAGAAGAATTTTACGTAAAGTGGCAGAAGGAGATGTGTCAAGTTTGGGAGATACATCTACCCTTTTAGATCCCTCGGTGGTTGATGCCATTGTAGAAGGAGCTTTGGTGCCGATTAAACAATAGTTTTCAAGTTATCGGTTATCAGGTTTACAAGTTCTTTGATAACCTTCAATCAAATAAAAATGCACCATTTAGGTGCATTTTTTATTTGATTGAACTTATTTTAATCTTGATAACTTGATAACAGAAAACTCGAAAACCGAAAACTAAAATGAAATGGCTCCTTATTATTCCAATTAAATTTTATCAGTGGTGTATTTCGCCTTTGTATCCGGGTACCTGCAGGTTTATGCCTACGTGTTCCGCCTATTGTGTGCAGGCCATAGAAAAACATGGTGTAATGAAAGGGAGTACATTGGGAATTAAGCGGATATGCAAATGCCATCCTTGGAGTTCCAAGCATGGCATAGATCCTGTACCTTAAAAGGTTTAGCGATTAACGCTAATGCTGATATGGTCCTACCTTAAACAATAGGTACCATTTCGAAATGACGGTTTAAAATAGCCATGTGCTGATGACTAAATTTTTCATAGCACCAGTTTTTCAACTCATTAAATTCATCAGGAACTACTATTTTTATTGCTTTAAGAAGTTCTTTTTCAAACAGGTACCTGTCGAAACTAACTTTTTCAAGGATTAATTTAATGTATTGTATCATAGCTGAACATTTGGTTATGAAGAAAAATTACATCATCTAACTCTTTTCTCTAACGAGACATTGTATAATAAGTTACGTATGTTATAAAAAATAAATTAAATTTGTCATAGTGTACCCCAGTATTCAAATACCATTGCATTGAGAGCAACATATTATCTAATTTTATTGTTATTCATTACTTCTTTATCAAACAGTTATTCGCAACAAGTAGCGGTTACATTGGGCAATACCACTATTACAGAAAATGAATTTTTTACCATTACACTCACGGTAAACAATGGGAAATTGAATACCTATAGTAACTTTCCCGACATTAAAGGATTCATAAAATATACCACCATTTCCAATGCTTCTGCAACATCCAATAAAATAGAAAAACCATTAATTATTACCCAGCAATACGCTCCTTTAAAAGTCGGGAAGTTTAAGGTCAATGATTTTTCGATGAACATCAATGGGGTAATTATTCCTGTTAAAGGTTCTAATATTGTTGTCAATGAAAGTGTGAAATCTTCAATAGCAAAAAATACAGACGAAATAAATGAAGCGAAGGGCGTAAAACAATTTAAATTACCAGAGGAATTAATTGCTGCCAAAGAACCATTTTTGATTTTGTGCAGTACTAAAAATACCGTTTATGTTGGAGAAGGATTTGATGTAACCTTGTTGTTTTGTATCCCTGAAGGGAATAAAACTACCATCAAATTTAATGACTTAGGGACACAATTGACTGAAATTGTCAAGAAGGTAAAACCTGAAAACTGCACGCAAGAAACCGTTACTCTTGACAGTATTCAACAAGGGATACTTGTGCAAGGGGGTAAAAAAATCAGTTATTATAAACTCTATGAAACCTTTTTCTTTCCTATTAACAATAAAAAAATTGAACTGACCTCTTTGAGCTTGACCATGTTGCTCAACAAAAAACCAAACAATAAAGAAGAAGACAATAAACCATCTTTCATTACTTATTCCTCAAAACCTTTGTTGATTGAAGTCAAAAATCTGCCTCCTCATCCTTGGAGAGACTTGGTTGCGGTTGGGAATTATAATTTAATAGAGTCAATCTCTACCCAAAAACTCAAAACAGGAAAAAGCTTTAATTATATTTTTACCATTAGCGGTGAAGGAAATATCAATCAACTTGCTAAACCAATGTGGTCCACCACATTCAATTTTGAAATATTTGAGCCAGAAATAGACAGGGTAGTGCAAAACAAAGACGATATGATGACTGGCTCCTGTGTGTTTAATTATTTCATCATTCCTCATGAACCAGGAGTTTTTGGGATGAAAGATTATTTCAAATACATTTATTTCAACACAGAAAAAAAACGCTACGATACCCTAAGCTCAAAACTTGTGCTCCAGGTTTATGGGGATAGCAAGCACAATTCCGGGGAGTCATTAAATACGGGTGATAGTTTTTATGACTTGATTCAAACCGAAAGTAATTTCTTTATTTCTAAAAATGCGAAGGAGGTATATATCCTGCTTGCCAAAGTATTTATCCTGGTACTTGTTGTTTTATTGGTCATACTCATCATAAGAATTTAACGCTTTGGCCAACAATTTATCATATAAATAGTGTGGTTTGGTCATTTTTTAATATTTTTGCTAAAGTGCACCTACTCATACGACTTAATTTACAATACTTTAATCAATACATAATGAAAAATATTCTCTTAATTCTATTTGCAATAACTTATTTCAATGTCAATGCTACATTTGCACAATCGGCAGAAGATAAAAAACTGAAGAAAGAATGGGCAAAAAAAGTAAAAACAATGGATCCTCTAGAAATTAAAAACCTAATGGAACAAAATGACGATTTAGTTGCTCAAAAAAGTGTCTTAACCAGTAAGGTATCAAATCTTGAATCTAAACTTAAAATTAAAGAAGAACTGAACAGGAGTTTAACTACTGAGCTCGATAGTTTGAAATCTTCTCAAAACAATTCTACTGCAGCAGTAGTTTCAACGCCAACTGTTGCAACCACTACACCAACAGTTACACCAACCAAAGCCAATATTGCCCCAGTAACAACTGGTGGAAAACAATACAAAGCTGACAAATTGAACTACAACGGTGTAGTATTTAAAGTACAAGTGGGAGCATTCAAAAACAAAGACTTGTCTAAATACCTGGATAACAACAAAAACTTTAGTGGTGACACGGATGCTGATGGCCAGAAAAAATATACTTTGGGTTTATTTACTGATTATTGGGAAGCTGATAACTTCAAAAAATTACTGAGAGAAATGGGGGTAAGTGACGCTTGGGTAGTTGCTTACAAAGCTGGTCAAAGAGTGAGTATCAAAGATGTTTTAGAAGGTGCTGCTGCAGAGTAAGTAAGAGTAGATTTCAAAGTTGATTGTTGTAACAGGTTAACATGTGAGATGAATATTAAATCTTAAGGTATACGTTTTAATAAAAATAATCCAGTCACACGATAAAGTTGGGGAGCAGTATTGTAATCATAATTTGTTTAAAAGTAGATGTTGGTTTGCATATAACACTTTTTGTTTTTTTTTAACAGCATTTAGTTTAATCGTCTCAGTTGTAATGTTTATGTTTTGGATATATATAT
>CALPQG020000070.1 GCA_943325655.2 Bifidobacterium breve
AAATATTTTTGCTGTGGGTGATATTGCCAATATGGAAACGCCTAAATATCCACGTGGACATCCGCAATTGGCCAATGTGGCGATTAACCAGGCTAAAAATTTTGCCGCTAATATCAAGAAAATCATCCTGAAACAACCTACTACTGAATTTGAATATGTGGACTTAGGATCTATGGCCACCATTGGAAGAAACAAAGCAGTGGTCGATTTCCCGTTTGTAAAATTGAAAGGCTATTTTGCCTGGTTAATCTGGATGTTTTTGCATTTGATGCTCATCTTAACTGCGAAAAATAAACTGATCGTTTTTATCAATTGGGCTTGGGCATACATTACCAAAGACACTTCGCTTCGCTTGATTATCAAACAAAATAAACCTCAAAAGAATAGAGAGGATTGAGTCGGTGTTTGCGTTGATACCGAAAGTCTAATGCTGTTTTAATTAAGAAATGTCAGGTGAAAACACTTGACATGGCGTAAATTCGTGCCACCACTAAATGTCAATGAAACTATAAGTGGTGGCACGAATATGAAGCAATCTTACTCTGCTTTGGTACTGTCCGAAAATATTTCAGGAGTAGCCTTGGTTGGAGGCGTGATTAAAAACGTTTTATCCAATCTTTTTTTTCTGCAGGAAGTACTTACTTCCATGCCAATGAGGGTGTTTTCTGTCATTACTGGAATTGGAAAGTAAAGTGTTTTTCCTGTTCCTTTTAAGCGTGAGCCTTGGTTTTCTTCAGCGATGACCATTTCGTAGTAACAATTTTTATTGCTGTTTTTGACCGCAAGATACGTGGAAGAATCTGTACTCAAATTGGCCTTCACAGTGTACACCACACCAACATTGTCAGGAATAGAAGCGACGTTAACTGTATGCCTGTCTGACAATACAAAATCGCATTCCTGAAATGAATTACAGGCAATCACCGTAAAGGTAGTTTTGGTGTATAATTTGTTGCTGGTCAGGGTAATGGTACCTCCATTTCCTTCAATAATGGGTCCTACTTTTTTGTCGTTTTGACGCAATTGATAGGTAGCCCCTTTGCGGGAGGAATTTACATGTACCTCTACTTTTCCTCCATAACATACTTCATCGTCACCTGACAAATAGGAGTCGGGTATTACCCTAATGGGGAAATTGTGGTTAATGGTGCAATTGCCCGGACGGGAAAGTGTCAAGGAAATTACGGTGTCAGATGTGGGATAAATTACTGTGGTTCTGCTTGAATCGCCATTGCTCCATTTGTACCCTGAACCTCCTGATGCGCTCAAAGTAACGGCTTCATTGGGGAAAACCAGGCTATCAGACATTTTGAATTTGACGTCTAATTGCTGCAAATGTATTTTGAAATTGCAGTACATTTCCAACATCTTGTTGTATTGGTCTTTGCTGAATTTATTCCTGCATTCATTGCGGCCGTAAGACATGTAATTAGCTAAATCGGGTTTGAATAGCTGTTTGTTACGGTCCAAAAACCTGCCCGACCAATTGCAGTTTTCATCAATCATCACGCCATGCAATCCCGGATCAGCAGGCGTGTCGCACAACAAATCTCCAGCTTTGTAGCAATTGGATTGGTCCACCAATTCTTGGCCGAACCCATGCTCATGTGTATGGTATAATCCTAAAAAATGCCCCATTTCATGACTCATCGTGGAGTTATTGATGCAACATTCTCCTTTTAAAATAATGAAATCTTTTTTATGAATGGGGTAATACGTATAACCACAAGTATTGCCAGGTTCACTCAGTACAATGTCGTGAACAAAAAACAGGTTGATGACATTGGCTTGTAAATAATTGGACAACAAAGCTTCTTCGGCAATGTCATAAGCATAAAGTTTGTCGCTGTTGATGTAGGTAATGTTACAGATCTCAAAACCCAAATTGATAGGCGCAAAATCCTGGTTGATTTTTTGGACGGCTTCTTGCGCCTGATCTTCAGAAATGGCATTTACACCTTCACTATTGCTTAAAATATAAACCTTTATTGCCAAAGTGGTTTTATAATCCAGTTTTTGAAGTGTCGGAGATTGAGCAACTACATGTTGTAATTCGTAATTGATTTGTTCAGGGCTGAGTGTGGTGCCGCATATACTCATAAAACCTGCTTCTTGTCGTACCAAAACCAGTACGATTACAAGCAAAGCAACAAACAGTTTTTTTAGGAGATTTTTATTGAACATGATGATGGTAATGAATAACAAAGTAATTCATTAGTAGCAATAATTGTAAATAAATTAAGAAAATATTTAATTATTGTTTTATGAATTGATATGCAGGGCAAACGCATTAAAATAAAAAGTAGCTCAAAAGCCCCACCCCAGCGCTACGCTTGTAAATTCCCACTCTCGTGCTCAGTTATAAAGGAGAGGGAACTGTCCATTAATCATAAATTTGTGATTCATTCATAGAAAACCTACTCGTTTTCAAAAAATAATTATGATTTCATCGGGATATAAAGCCCTTCTCCTTTGGAGAAGGGTTTGGGATGAGGCTTTTTACATTGAATTTTTAGTCTAAATATTTAATTATTGTTTCATGAATTGATATGCTTTACGATGATAAATCATTCAGCGGTAGCACTTATATGGTTGTTTCTTCAATTTGATTCAGAAATTTTTGTCCATACAAAGTACTATGGGGAATTTTAAGGTTTTTTGTTGCGCTTAAGGGAATATTTGGAGTTCAATATTTTAAAGTGCATTCTTGCTCTTTTCATAAAATACTTCACCTACACGGTTGATATGTTTTATCAGGTCTTGATTTGAAATTTGTTCAAAAATTGAAATGTCAAATAAATAAGGTAAAAGTAGGTCATCAATTTTATGCTCAATACTATTGGTGATTGTTAAATCTAATTTATTTCCAATCAAAGTAAAATCAATATCTGAGCCAGGTTTATAGTTTCCTTTGGCTCTTGAACCATATAAAATAACTTTTTCAACTTCATGAAATGCCTCAAATACACGTTGAATTTTTTGAATATCAGTATCTGTCAGTCCATATTTCATAATGATTTTTCCATTGTTGTTTTGAATGCTACAAAACAATCGTAATAAGTATCCAATATTTTGGTAACGATTTCTTCAGCGGTATCTTCATTGTAGGTATTGCTTGATTTCATTCTGCTTTGAATCATGTCCATCCATTCGTTACCTGTGCTTATCAAACCTCTATTAAAGGCTAGTCTTATGGCATCTCTGCTTCCTCTAATGTCGTTTTCACCCTGATATTCAAAATAGTCTTTCATTACATTCCAAGCCAATTCATAAGTGTACTCAAACGCTTGAATTAATCCTTGCTGTTCCAGTTCGTTAAGGTTTCCCTTATCAATAAATTTTTGAAGTTGACTTAAAGCCTTATTGTAATTAGAAAATCTTTGTTTCCATCTAATACCTAAGTCCATGTACTTTAATTTTATTGAATATAGATTTGAAATTTAGTAAAACTATAAATAATCACCCGTTAATTTCAATATCATAGTTTATTTTTCAATAATACTTCCATATTTCAACACCAATTGTTCAGCACATCTTTCACCATCCATGGCGGCAGAAACAATTCCTCCTGCGTACCCTGCACCTTCTCCACAAGGGTACAAACGTTTGGTGGAAATATGTTCTAAGGTTTCTTTGTCACGCGGTACGCGAACAGGAGAGGAGGTACGACTTTCGACCCCAATGATTTGTGCGTCATTGCTCAGGTAGCCACGCATTTTATTGCCAAACATTTTAAATCCTTCTCTCAAGCGGTAGGCAATAGGAGCAGGTAAAATGTCGTCCATGAGCACTGATTTCAAACCCGGTTGGTAAGAAGTTTCGAGTAAAGAAGAAGACAATTTCCCTTGCACAAAATCAAGTAATTTTTGGGCAGGAGCAACCTGTGTTCCGCCTGCAATGGCGCAAGCTTTTTGCTCTATGGCTTTTTGGTATTCCAAAGCAGCAAATACGCCATGGTCTTTGTAAGCAACCCAATCGGTTTCATCTACAGAAACGACAATACCTGAATTAGAGAATTTAGAATCTCTTCTTGAAGGAGACATCCCATTCACCACAATTTCTCCAGGAGCTGTTGCCGATGGCACAATAAATCCTCCCGGGCACATGCAAAAAGAAAAAACGCCCTTTTCAATATTTTTATAGGCCACCTGTGCAACCAAAGCATAACTAGATGCAGGTAAGTGTGCACCTCTTTCTCCATTTTCACAATGGTATTGAATACCGTCAATCAGGGATTGTTGGTGTTCAACCCGCACGCCAAGTGCAAATGGTTTGGCTTCAATGACAATGTTGTTTTTGTGGAGCATGTAAAAAATATCTCTTGCAGAATGGCCTGTGGCCAATATTACGCCGATTCCTGTATAGGTTTTTCCTGCTGCTGTTTGAACAGCTTTCAGCTCATTGTCTTGTACTTCAAAGTCAACTATTTTGGTATCAAACAAAACTTCTCCACCCGCTTTTAAAATAGATTCCCGCAGGTCAGCTACCAAAGTAGGTAATTTGTTGGTGCCAATATGTGGATGTGCATCTATTAGTATTTCTTCTTTGGCTCCATGGGCCACCAATATTTCCAAAATTCTACGGATATCTCCACGCTTTTTGGATCGTGTATAGAGTTTGCCATCAGAATAGGTTCCGGCTCCACCTTCTCCGAAACAATAATTGCTTTCAGGATTTACAATTTGGTCTCTGTTGATTGCCGCCAAATCTCGGCGACGTGCGCGCACATCTTTACCACGTTCAAAAACAATGGGTTTATATCCCAATTCTATACAACGCAAAGCCGCAAACAAGCCTGCTGGTCCAGCGCCAACAATCAGTACTTGAGGTTTATCACTTACATCCTGGTATTTTTTTTCGAAGCTTAAAAAGGGGGTAATTGGCTCATTGTAAAAAACTTCAACGTCGATGTTGATTTTAACTTGTCTGCCTCGTGCATCTACAGAACGGCGTAGTTTACGCAGGTATATTTTTGATGGATCTTCAAAATCTTGTAATGAAGTAATGTGTTGTAACAATGCCGCCTCATTATAGGCGATTTCAGGAGGCAATACTAGGGAATAAATCTTAGACACAGGCAAAGGTTTTAGGAAGCAACATGTTAGATTAAGGACAAATGTACAATTAAAATTAAGGTTAAATTATGTGGGGCTGAAAAATAATCCTATAAATAATTGCGTTACTAGTGATAGTTTGAACAATAGTGTTTTTCTTTTTTTAATTGTGAGTCTTCAAAATAATAATGCTACTATATATTCGGTTGCGTTAGGGATAGTCCCGAAGCTTCGGGATTGTTTGATCCCGATTTTCATCGGGAGAGTGCCGATAGCCCGACGCCCTTCTTATTCATGTGTAATTTTTCTAAATAGCTGTTTTGGATACACAAACAAATACATTTTAAGTTTTAAATTTTAATCTTATGAATGCAACTCAAAATACAAATACAGCATTAGGCCGTATCGGTGAAGAAGCGGCTGTGAAGTTTTTGCGAGAAAAAGGATATCAAATTCTGGTACAAAACTACCGGTACAGGAAAGATGAAATTGATATTATAGCAAAACATGGAAAACTACTCGTCTTTGTGGAAGTAAAAGCGAGGAAAAACAATTATTACGGTTATCCCGAAGAGTTTGTCAATAAGGCTAAGGCAAGTAATATCATTCGGGCAGCGCAAAATTATATCATCACCAAAAATTGGGTGTCAGGAATTAGGTTTGACATTATTGCGATTACAGGTGAGGAACTGGTACATTTTGAAGATGCTTTTTATTGAGGATGATGTGTGCCCAACCCGAAGGGTTGAACTATAATAGCCCTGTATGAAATGCGGGTTTTTTTGGCAATAGTTAAACAAAACCAAATTGTAGAACAACTATGGTTTTTGTCAGTTGAAGAAGCTTTAACGGACGTTTTAAATTGGGTCTTGCTGTGCCACGTGTTAAAATTCATACAAATAAAAAATACAGTGATGCCATAAACTTAAAAAGGCGGAATATTCCGCCTTTTTAAGTTTATAATTACAACGCAACACTCATAATTCAACACTAAAAAGATTAGTGTTTAAAGTGCCTCACTCCAGTAGTTACCATAGACATACCATGAGCGTTGCAATAATCAATAGACTCTTGGTCTTTGATAGAACCACCAGGTTGAATTACAGATTTTATTCCTGCCAAATGAGCAATTTCAACACAATCAGGAAATGGGAAGAAAGCATCTGATGCCATTACAGCACCATTCAAATCAAAACCAAATTCCCTTGCTTTTTCTATGGCCTGACGCAAAGCATCCACTCTTGAGGTTTGACCAACGCCACTAGAAATCAAACGATTTTCTTTGGCTAAAATGATGGTATTCGACTTGGTATGTTTTACCAATTTATTTGCAAACAACAAGGCACGAACTTCCGCTTCTGTAGGAGCAACGGTAGTAACTGTTTTAAGGTCATTTACCACTTCTGTTTTTAAATCTTTGTCTTGTTCAATTACCCCATGAAGCAAAGTTTTGAATTGTTTTTTGGCAAATTCAATTGGTTTTCTTTGCAATAGGATTCTTGTTTTTTTGCCTTTTAACAATTCCAATGCATCAGCATCAAATGATGGTGCAATCAATACTTCAAAAAACAATGCATATATTTCTTTGGCAGTTTCTAAATCTACGGGACGGTTGGTGATAATTACACCACCGAAAGCAGAAACAGGATCGCCAGCCAAAGCTGTTAAATACGCTTCTTTAGGAGATTGAGCCGAAGCCAAACCACATGCATTGTTGTGTTTTAAAATTGCATAAGTAGTATCCGAAAATTCATCGATCAAAGCTACGGCAGCGTCAACATCCAACAAATTGTTGTATGACAATTCTTTGCCATTGAGTTTGGTAAACAATTTATCTAAATCACCATAGAATACACCTCTTTGGTGAGGATTTTCTCCATAACGCAATACTTCGCCGTTTTGAAAACTTTGTTTGAAAGAAGTAATGCTTTCGTCTTTGTTGAACCAACTAAAAATAGCGCTGTCATAGTGAGACGTTACATCAAATGCTTTGGCCGCAAATAACCTTCTATCAGCAAGATCAGTAGCGCAACCTTTTTCTTGTAATACATTCAATAAAGCAGCATATTGGTCACGAGAAGATACAATCACCACGTCCTGGAAGTTTTTGGCTGCCGCACGTATCAGTGAAATGCCACCAATGTCAATTTTTTCAATAATAGCGTCATCAGCTGCTCCAGAAGCAACCGTTGCTTCAAAAGGATACAAGTCAACAATTACCAAATCAATTTCAGGGATTTCGTATTCAGCAATTTCAGACTTGTCAGAACCGTTTTGTCTTCTGTTTAAAATGCCACCAAATACTTTAGGGTGTAATGTTTTTACACGTCCTCCTAAAATGGATGGATAACCAGTTAAGTCTTCTACCGCTTCACAACTTGCTCCTTGTTCTTCCACAAAAGCCTGCGTGCCTCCAGTAGAATAAATAGTTACGCCATTGTCGCTTAATAATTTTACGATTGGTGCTAAATTGTCTTTATAATAAACTGAAATTAATGCTGATTTGATTTTTTTTGACATGAGCTTGAGAAGTATTGTTTGTTAAAATATTGCTGGAACGAATTGCAAATTTATTGATTTTAAATGAAAAATTACCAACACGGATAAGTTAATTCTTGTTCATCAAGAGAATCGAAATTAGTAACTCTAAACTCTCTACTCTAAACTGAAAACCAGCCTTCTGAGGCTATTTCTTTTTGGCTTTTTTCCACTTCAATCCTTTGTCTTTGATGGCTTGTTGTTGTTGGTAGGCCTCTTTGAGCAGTGCTCTCCAGTTTTCTTTCACTTCCTGTGTAAATACAAGGGTATCTTTGTATTCACCTTTATCCATCTCAATGACCTTCACTGGTTTTCCAACAAATTCTTCGATTTCTCGCAAAATAGGTTCTTCTTCTGGGCTGCAAAATGTAACTGCAAAACCCCTGGAAACCCCACGACCTGTTCTACCGACACGGTGAACGTAGTTTTCAGAAACGTCAGGTAAATCGTAATTGACCACGTACTCAACATTGGCAATGTCAATCCCTCTGGCACTGATGTCAGTTGCAATCAAGATATTTACAGTGCCTTCTTTGAAGGCGGCCATTGCTGTCAAACGGTCTTCCTGTTCTTTGCCACCGTGCATGGTTACGGTTTTTATACCCACACGTTCCATGGCCAAATGCACCCTTTCGCACCGTACTTTGGTCCTCACAAAAACCAGGATCCTGCTATCAGGATTTTCTTTGATCATTCTTTCTAAGAAAAAACGTTTGTCATCCATTTCAATGAATGCAACCGAATGGTCCACATTTTTAGAGATAGGATCTTTAGGAGAAATCTGAATTCTGATGGGTTTATTTACCAATTCGTAAGCCAAATCTTTGATGACAGGAGTAATGGTTGCAGAGAAAAATAGGGTTTGATGACGTTTGGGTAAAAACTTAATTACATCGTGGATGTCTTTGTTGAATCCCAAATCGAGCATGTGATCGGCTTCATCGAGTACCAATATTTCAGTTTTTGTAATTTTGATATGGCCTTGGTAGATGAGGTCAAACATTCTACCGGGAGTAGAGATCAAGACATCAACACCTTGGTTTAACTTGGCAATTTGTGGCGCCTGGTCAACACCTCCAACCAAAGACATCACCGTGATTTCTGTAAATCTTGCCAGTTGTTCAAAAACTTCCGCAATCTGAATGGAAAGTTCGCGCGTAGGCACCATCACCAAACATTTGATACCTTTATTGCGGGAATTTCTTTTTATTTCAGTAATCAAATGCAGTACCGGAATGGCAAATGCCGCCGTTTTTCCAGTACCAGTTTGGGCTATTGCCAATACATCTTCTCCTGCTAAAATAGGAGTAATTGCCCGATGTTGGATATCAGTTGGCCGTTTGAAGCCTCGTTCTTCTAAACTTCTTTTTATGGCAGGATGGATGTTGTAAGCTTCAAATTTCATGCTTGGTATATTGGTCTAATAAGCAACCACCAAGGTAGGCATATTAATGCTTCGGTCAAATAGATAATTATGAAAGCTAATTTGAGGAATAGCTGAAGAATTAAATATTACCTGATAAAATGTTTTGAATGAGCACTTGGGGGTAATCCAAAAGAAGGGCAATGGGCAACACTTTTTTTCTTATACCAAATACATTTTTAATATAGACCGTTTGTGTCAATTTTAATTTTATAATTCAGTAAATTTTATTAAGGATTAAGAGGATTTTTGTAAATTAAATTGAAAAAATTTTAGGTGATTTTTATAAAGAGATATAAATTTTCAATAGGAGCTTATTTACAATGTGTTATGAAATAAATATTAGGGCGTT
>CALPQG020000071.1 GCA_943325655.2 Bifidobacterium breve
TGCCCAACCCCAAGTAAAACCCGAATTTCACCCATGGCATAGAAGTAATATAATCGTCCAAGGTTTTCCTAAATGTTTTGTCTTCAAGGGTCACTTTCTGGTTCCAAACCAGTTTATTTCCCAAAATGGTGGTTAACAAATCCCTCACCCTGGTGGTACAGTTGTCGAAGAAAAAATCGTATTTATAATACCTGTTATTGCCTTTGTAATTGTTTTCTAAAAAATTATACACGGCTTGTTTTTCAGACAAACTAAGGTCAAGAACTTGTTCAGTTACACTCCTATCTTCTTGCAAATACACCTCAATAAAGTCTTTGAAGGAAGATACATCCAGCATATAATCTAATTTTCCCCTTACAAATTTGATGTAAAAACCATCCGTTCTAAAATCAAAAGTACCGTAGTTAAAAACCAAATCCATTCCTGAAGTGGTATCATAAATCCTTACGGCCGTATGCCCAAATATAGAATACAATTCATCACCAGGCCCACAAGTAATAATACTTACCTGAGATTGAGGTGACACTTCTATTGCATTTGCATGAATAGTAGTAAAAGCAAATAGACAGGTAAAAATTAATATTTTATAGAATTTCATTTCAGATTTTGTGCTTACAGTTCAAGAGGTAATTAAAAACTAAGTACCCTAAATTTAATTCTTCTGTTTTTTAAGGAATTTTCATGACCAGCATTTACACTCCCTGTAGGTTTGTCAGGATATGCCGTTAAGGCTAATCTTTGTGAATCTACCCCTAATTTTATCAATTCATCATACACCATTTTTTCCCTGGCCATAGCCAAATGCTGGTTGTGTTTTAAATCACCATCTTCGTCATAATGTGCTTCTACCCTTATTTTTAAACTTGGGTATTTATTCAACAACGACATGATATGCTGCAATTGATGCGAAGAAAATTTATGCAATGACATAGATTCATTTTCTGGGAAATAAATTGATTCATGCAAAAAACCTCCTACCATTGGTTCACCGTGTTTATGGTGTTTTACTTTTCCGGTGGAATGCGTTTTGAGTTTGTCCCTGTTGTAATTAAAATTCATATTACTCACAATATGAAATGCAGGTTTAAAATGCTCTATTCTTTCTTCAATATTACTGTTGTTTGCCCCATCATCAGTATAACCAACAGCAATAACTCTTTTTTCATCAATTCCTTTTTTTAGCAAATATTCCTGAATCGCTGCAGCCCTGTTTTCAGACAAAAATTTATTATGAGCAGGATCAAGCATATCATCTATGTTGCCAACAATTTCAACAAACATATTTGGATATGCTTCTAACAATTCAAATACTTTATCAAGTTCAGCAGTAGAAGTTTCTTTTAATTTAAAATCTCCGGCATCGAAAAACACATTTCTCAAAAAAGTTTCTTTACCAGAAATAATAGAATCAATGTAAATATTTTTTTCAAGTTCAATGTATGATTTGCTTTCAGGTACTTCCAAGTTGAAAGATTGAAATAAATAACCATTTTTTTCCAAGGTAATTTTATAGTTTTTCCCTTCAGGCAATACAATTACATATTTGCCGGTTGCTTCATTTGAATGGTGTT
Organism: Bifidobacterium breve; assembly: GCA_943325655.2. Classification (GTDB taxonomy): domain Bacteria; phylum Bacteroidota; class Bacteroidia; order Cytophagales; family UBA9547; genus CALPQG02. The sequence goes on from CALPQG020000071.1 coordinate 1,572, forward strand.
CACTAACCAATTTTCCTGTGGTTAAATTCGTAGTGGTAATCTTAACACTGGTTGGAGATTTTGTAGCACTGTTATAAGATATACCTTTAAGAACCACTACATGCTCAGCACTTTTTGAAAGTTCAGCCATGTAAATATCAGAGTTGCTAGCGCCAATTTCTTCTCTGATAGAAGAGAAATATATTCTTTTCCCATCGGCTGACCATGAGAAATACAAGTCATCGTCTGGTGTATTGATTGGATATCCTAAATTTTGAGGGGTTGTCCAATTCCCCAAAGAATCTTTTTCTGATTTAAAAATATCATGACCACCAATATTTTTATGTCCCATGGAGCTAAAATACAAGGTTTTTCCATCAGGCATCATAAAAGGCGCATCATCATCATACATGGTATTGATTTTGGGACCTAAGTTTTCTGCGACACTCCATTTGCCATCAGGCAATTTGCTGGAAACATAAATATCAGTGCCTCCAAATCCACCATGTTTATTGCTTGAAAAAAACAACAAGTTTTCATCAGAGTTCAAATGAGCGCTTGGTTCCCAGTGAATCGTATTGATATTATTGTCAAAAGGTTGTGGATCTGTCCATTGACTCCCTTCCAAATCACTGTAAAACAAATCTCCGGAATAAGTGTCAAACATCTCGTTATGAACATGTTTGTAGACAATCAATTTTTGACCATCATCCGTAATAGACACGATGGCATCATGGTTCATGGTATTGATATGCTCCCCTACACTTTTTGGTGTGCCCCAACCAATACCAGTTTTTTCAGAAACATAAATGTCTTCAAAATAGTCTTCGTCATAAGTATCTTTTAAGCCACCTGTGGTATTGGGCTTTCTTGCTGTGAAATACATTTTTTGTTCGTCAGCAGTTACTATGGGCGTATATTCTGCATAAGGAGAATTTACCAATGAACCAATATTCGTGATTTTAATATCTAAAGGTTTGGCCATAATTTCTTTGGCTGATTTACAAACCTCCATTCGTCTGTCTATATCAATTAACTTTTCTTTGTTCCCTAAATGATGGGAAACTACGTAATTTTTATATTCATTGAATTGTTCCCAGGCGAGATCAAAATTTTGGTTATGGTGGTAAGCCTTTCCTAAGTAATAAAGGTATTCAATTGGACAGTTTTCATGGTTTTTAGAAACCTTTATAAAACAATCCAAAGCCTTTTTCTTAAAACCATTGTGCAGGTACGAAACTCCCAAACGGTAAGTCACCACAGGATTTCCAGGTTTAATACTGTCTAGAACGCTATACGCTTCTTGTGCTGAACGGTATTTCAGGGATTTAAAAAATTCGTTAGCGCTTTTCTCTAAATCTACAGGATCTATGGGATCAATGGATTGAGCTCTAAGAGCTATATTTTGGGTGAAATATAATGAAATAAGTAAAGCTATTATCCTCATAAGTAAGAACATTCGTGAGTGACGAAATTAATATATTTTTCTTAATATCTCACTATAATTTCAGGTTCATAATTGACATTTGACATATAATGCGCAACATTTTTTCATCTTCATACATAATTCAATACTTGTTAAAAAATATTTTTTTTCAATTTCTCAATGATTAGTTTATTTAGTTTGAAAACCATAAGTTATTCTATACTATTGTGATTGATTATTAATTTCATTCTTTAATTTTTTTCAAGATGCAGTTCAAATTCTATTTAGTTTTATTATTGATCATTGTCAGTTATTTACACAGTTATTCTTGGGGATTTTATGCCCATAAAAAAATCAATCGGATAGCCATATTTTCTTTGCCCAAAGAAATGTTTTCCTTTTACAAAATTCATATTGATTTTATAACTGATAAAGCCACCGCTCCCGACAAAAGAAGGTATATCCTAAAAGAAGAAGCCACCCGTCATTACATTGATTTTGAAGATTATGGCGACAGTGCTATCTATAAACTTCCCCACAGTTATTTCAAATTGAAAGAATACTACCCTGAAGATTCATTATTAAAATTCGGCATTGTTCCATGGCACATTCAACGTGTATGTTACCAACTTACGGAGGCTTTCAAGTCCAAAAATACACCTGCCATTCTCCGAATTTCAGCTGATTTAGGTCATTATATTGCCGATGCCAATGTTCCTTTGCATACCACTAAAAACTACAATGGACAATTAACCAATCAGGTCGGAATTCATGGGTTCTGGGAATCCCGATTGCCTGAGTTATTTTCAAATCAATATGATTTGTTTACAGGAAAAGCAATTTACATCAATTCCATCCATGAATATAGCTGGCAAATGGTGGTCAATGCACATTCGGCTTTGGATTCAGTACTGAATTTTGAAAAAATACTTGACCAACAATTTCCCAACGACAAAAAATTCAGTTATGAACAAAGGGGAAGCGTGAACTTAAAAGTTTATTCCAAAAGTTACTCTAAAGCATACCACCACATGTTGTCGGGTCAGGTAGAAAGACAAATGCGTGCAGCCATCAAATCGACAGCAGCACTTTGGTATACTTGCTGGATAAATGCCGGACAACCTGACTTAAATCAATTCATAGACAAGAAAACTTATATTGAAGAAGATACGGTTCAATCAACACCTTTGAACGAATTAGAAATTAGACCTGAAGCACATTTATTTCTTGAAGAATTTAATTCCTGTAGCCACCATCATGATTGTTGTGAAGAGAAAAATGAAATTGTAGCAGATAAACGAAAATGGTGGATGATGTTTTTGGTGAGAAGTGAAAGATGAAAAGTGTAATTTATAATGTAAGATGTGAAATGTGAAATGTGAACGGTTTTATAAAAGTTCAGATACCGGATCCCAAAAGATATTTTTAAAATTTTCCACTTTATCATTTAATACCTTAATATTCTCTTTTTCAAGCAATTCCTGCATTTCATTTAAAGTGCCAAAATGGAGTTTCCCTGTCAATACGCCTTCCCTATTGACAACCCTATGCGCTGGAATCTCCGGCATGGCATGCGCGTTGTTCATCGCCCAACCTACCATTCTTGCACTCCTCGCAGCACCCAAATAAATGGCAATTGCCCCATAAGATGTCACCCTTCCTTTAGGAATGAGCTTCACCACTTCGTAAACATTTTCGAAAAAATTATCGGTTTTCAATTTAGAGTTGGTAGTTATCGGTTTAAAATTATTTGTCATTCTTTCAAGATTTTAATACAGGCAATAAATTGATTTATGTACAATAATACCATCCCATTGTGAATAAATCAAATATTTTTATACCCCAATAAAACCCTGAACAGATGTCTTTTTTTTCAAAAAAAATAGTCCCGACAAAATCGGGACTATTTCTTCATGCAGCAAAGCTGATAATATTGCTTATAAAACTACGCTTTTACAGCTGTTAATTCTGCTAAAACAGCATTGAATGTATCACTTGGACGCATTGACTTGCTTGCCAATTCAAAATTTGGTTGGTAATATCCGCCGATTTCCTGGTGTTTACCTTGAGCAACAATCAATTCGCCAACTATCTTAGCTTCATTGGCAGTCAATTCTTCCGCGATAGTTTTGAAGGTTGCCTGTAAATCAAGGTCTTTCGTTTGCGCAGCCAAAGCTTGTGCCCAATACAAAGCAAGGTAGAAATGAGATCCACGGTTATCAATCTGGCCTACTTTACGCGCAGGAGATTTATCATTGATCAAGAACAATTCTGTTGCAGCATCCAATGTTTCTGCTAAAACCAATGCTTTAGGATTGTGCTGAGTCTGTCCTAAATGTTCTAAAGAAACCGCCAGGGCTAAAAACTCACCCAATGAATCCCAACGCAAATATCCTTCTTCAATAAATTGTTCAACGTGTTTTGGAGCTGATCCACCGGCACCAGTTTCAAACAATCCACCACCATTCATCAATGGAACTATTGACAACATTTTAGCTGAAGTACCCAATTCTAAAATTGGAAATAAATCCGTTAAATAATCACGCAATACGTTACCAGTTACTGAAATGGTATCTTTACCTTCTTTCAAACGGATTAAAGTTGCGTTTGTAGCCGCCACAGGATTCATGATAGAAATATCTAAACCTGTAGTGTCGAATTCTTTGAGGTAAGCAGTCACTTTTTTAATCACCTCACGGTCATGTGCCCTGTTTTCATCTAACCAGAAAATGGCTGGTGTATTCGACAAACGTGCTCTATTTACAGCCAGTTTTACCCAGTCCAAAATTGGAGCATCTTTTACTTGGCACATTCTAAAAATATCACCAGTTTCAACTTTTTGCTCCATAAAAACATTTCCATTACCGTCAGTTACTTTTACAGTACCTGCAGCTGTCATTTGGAAAGTTTTGTCATGAGAGCCATATTCTTCGGCTTGTTGCGCCATCAATCCAACATTGGGAACAGAGCCCATCGTTTTAGGATCAAAAGCACCATTTTTCTTACAGAAATCTATTGTTGCTACATAAATACCCGCGTAACACCTGTCAGGAATCAATGCTAAAGTATCTTGAGCTTTACCCTCTTTGTTCCACATTTGTCCTGAAGTACGGATCATTGCTGGCATAGAAGCATCCACAATTACATCCGAAGGAACGTGTAAATTTGTAATTCCTTTATCAGAATTTACCATGGCAATTGCAGGACCGTTAGCAATAGCTGCTTCAATCGCCACTTCTACTTCCGTTTGTTGTGGCTGACCAGCAATTTTTGCATATACATCTCCCAATCCATTGCGCGTATCCACGTTCAGTGATTTGAATAAATCAGCATATTTGGTAAAAACATCTTGGAAATAAACTTCAACAATTGCACTAAAAATGATTGGGTCAGAAACCTTCATCATTGTAGCTTTCAAATGCGCTGAAAGCAATACACCTTGTTTTTTTGCGATTTCTTTTTGTTCAGCCACAAAGCTTTTTAATGCTTTTAAACTCATCACAGCACTGTCAATGATTTCACCCGCTTTTAAAGGAGATTTTCCTTTTAACACTTTTTGTGAACCATCATTTCCGAAAAATTCAATTTGGAATTCGCCTGCAGCATCAACTGTCAATGATTTTTCTGTACCATAAAAATCACCTTCATTCATGTGTGCCACTGAAGTTTTTGAACCAGCTGTCCACGCTCCCATTGAATGCGGATTGGCTTTGGCATAATTCTTCACCGCTTTTGGTGCCCTACGGTCAGAGTTTCCTTCACGTAAAACAGGGTTTACAGCGGAACCTAAAACTTTAGAATATCTCGCTTTAATGCTTTTTTCTTCCTCTGTTTTGGGATCTTCTGGTAAACTTGGCACTGCATAACCATGACTTTGCAACTCAGCAATAGCCGCTTTTAATTGAGGTACTGAAGCGGATACGTTTGGTAATTTTATAATATTTGCTTCTGGAGTATTTGCTAACAAACCAAGTTCAGTCAATGCATCACCAACCTTTTGGTCATCTTTTAAAAAATCAGGAAAGTTAGCTAAGATACGACTTGCCAAAGAAATGTCTCTGGTTTCCACAGCTACTCCTGCACTTGAAGTAAAAGATTGGACAATTGGCAAAAATGAATATGTTGCCAACATAGGTGCTTCATCTGTAATGGTATAGATGATTTTTGATTTTTGTGTCATAAAACTATTTTTTAATAAACTTCCTTGATAATCTATTTTTGAATCAAAATCTTTTATCGTGAAGCGACAAATATAATAAAATCATTTCAATTTTTTGAGATAAAAATATAGCTTATTTGATGATTTAAGACTAATTATCAATTGTAGCAAAAATCAATATATAAATCCATACGATTCAAAAATCTGAAAATCAATATTGCCATTTATTAAAACAAATGCAGTATCTTTAAAATTATTTTAAATAAAAATGTAATTTCAAATGATATTATCCAATATTCTCGAAAAAGAAAAAAACAATTTAGATCTTATAAGAATAATTTTAGCCTGTTTAGTAATCGTTTGCCATTCTCCTACATTAAATGGAAACAGTAACTTCTGGATTGATCCAATCAGTTTTTTCTTTAAATATACCAATTCTGGAGACCTGACTGTAAAACTATTTTTCTTCATTAGTGGCCTCGTAGTCACAAAGAGTTATCTATATAAAAGAAATGCAGGATATTTCATACTTTCAAGAATATTTAGAATAATCCCTGCTTTACTCTTCGTAATTTTAATCACAGTATTTATTCTAGGGCCAATAGTTACTCACTTAAGTTTAGGTGAATATTTTTCAAGTCAAAGACTATTTCTATATATCAAAAACAATATATTTTTTAATACTGATTATCTTTTGCCGGGGATATTTGAAAACAATTTCTATCCTAACGCAGTAAACGGTTCACTATGGAGTTTAAGGTATGAAGTTGGATGCTATATTGGTCTGTTGCTGCTATTTTTGATTATTGGAAAACAAAACAAATACTACCTTAACATTCCTATACTACTTATCATTATAGACACTTTTTTACCCTATAGAGTTGTAACACATTTTTTTGAAAACATACCTGCAATTTATAAACTTACTTCATTTTTTGCATTTGGAGCCTTATTGGCCATAAATGCTGACAAAATCAAAATAAATTACATAACCACCTCTATAGCAATAGCGATTTGTTATATATCTTATGATTTATTGTGGGCTTCTGAAATATTTGTATTTACAACTTGTATTGTAATCGTCTATTTGGCTTCCAATAAATTCGTTTTAAAAATTAAACCCAAACATGACATTTCATACGGTATATATTTATGGGGTTTTGTTGTACAACAAACGCTTTATCATTTTACGGGTCATTTATATGTAGGTTTTCACTGTATAATCGCTTTAATTGTATCTGGTTTTCTTGCATATATATCGTTCAAATACATTGAAAAACCAGGTATTGAACTTGGAAAAAAAGCTTATCAATTATATAAAACTAATTTTCCATATATCAACCAAAAAATATAAAAACCAATTTTAAACAAAGCAATAAATGAATTTTCATATATTTGAATTCTTTAATTAAAAACTCATTTCAATTAAACATAAAAAATTGTTACTACAGCGTATTATGTAATTGAAAGCAAATTCACTTGGTATGTTGTCAAAAATAAGCTCATTTTTCAATAATTTATTATTTAAAAAAAACGTATCAACAGCGCTTTCAATATCTAATGAAAACGATAATAATTCAAAAAATTATCTGGTAAATTCTTTAATAACCCATAAAAAAGTATTCATTTTAACGAGGGAACATTGTAATTTTATAGCCCAATTAATTCAAAAGCAATTAGCCCTTTTTAATATTTCAGCTGAAATAATAGATAAAGAACCCAAATTCGGATATAGTAACCTTTTACATTTTGTAATTTGTCCACAAATTTATGAGAAAAGACCTAAAAATTTCATTGCTATTCAAATGGAACAAGCCGTCGCTAAACGCTGGTTTACAGAAGAATACTTTAATATATTAAAAAGCGCAAAACTAATTTTTGATTACTCGATATTAAATATTGATTTTTTAAAACAAAATGGTGTTAACCAAGAACAATTATATTTTATGCCTATTTTTTATAACGAAAAATATTTTTCACCTAAACAAAAAATAGAGGAAGAA
>CALPQG020000072.1 GCA_943325655.2 Bifidobacterium breve
GTAAACTTACCAATATCAGCAGGGGAAAATATGAGGCGGATTATAGGGTAAAAGCACCGATTGGGAAAAGATAGCTTTTTTTTTAGTTTTGAGTGTTTAGTGTTGAATGTTAAGTATAAATGAAAAATTTGAGTGTTTAGTTTTTAGTTAAAAAGACAGTTCATTTTGAGTGTCTAAAATTTAATTTCTTACACCTGAAATCTATAAGCTAATGTCTGAAAATTTTACTCAAAACTCAACACTTAAAACGCAACACTCATTCAAGCTTCCTCAATTTGGGACTACCATTTTTACCGTAATGTCTCAGTTGGCCAATGAACACCAGGCCATTAATTTAGCACAGGGATTTCCTAATTTCCCCTGTTCAGATCAATTGGTTGATTTGGTGACTTTTTACATGAAAACTGGCCATAACCAATATGCTCCAATGCCTGGAGTGGCTGCTTTAAGAGAACAAATTGCAAAAAAAACGGCCTTGCTTTACGGCCATCTTCCAGACAGTAATTCAGACATTACCATTACCTGTGGGGCTACCGAAGCGGTATTTTCTACCATTACCACTTGTGTGCAACCAGGAGATGAAGTCATCGTTTTTGAACCTGCTTTTGATATTTACGCTCCGGCAATTTCCCTTTGTGGCGGTGTCCTAAAACCTGTGGCTTTGTCTTTGCCGGATTACCGACTTGACCATGAATTGTTGGCTAAAAGCATCAGCAGTAAAACGAAATTGATAATCCTCAATTCTCCCCATAATCCTTCAGGAGCTATTGTGAGCCATGAAGACATGTTGTTTTTGGAGCAATTGTTAAAAGGAACTGACATACTTTTGTTGAGTGATGAGGTGTATGAACATATCGTTTTTGACGGTAAAAAACACCATTCGGCACATGAATATCCTGACTTGAGAAATCGTAGTTTTGTGATCAGTTCATTAGGAAAAACTTACCATACCACAGGCTGGAGAATGGGCTATGTGATTGCCCCAAAAGCATTGATGGCTGAATTTAGAAAAGTGCATCAATATATAACTTTCAGTGCACATACTCCTTCACAATACGCGTTTGCTGAATTTATGAAAGATGAAAGTCAATATTTAGGTTTGAATGATTTTTTTCAACAAAAAAGAGATTTATTTTTGAATGCTTTGAAAACTTCACGTTTTAAAGTAATCCCTACTGCTGGAACGTATTTTCAGTTTTTGTCGTACCAAGGAATGAGCGATGGGAATGATGTTGCTTATGCCACACAACTCACCGCAATTCATGGCGTAGCTGCTATACCTGTTTCTGTTTTTTACCAAGAGCCACAAAACAACCACATGTTGAGGTTTTGCTTCGCCAAAGACGAGGAAACCTTACTTAAAGCCGCCGAAAAATTATGCAAGATTTAACCATATCTGTCGTACAGGCCAATTTATATTGGGAAGACATTCGCGCCAACCTGAGTAATTTTGAAGAAAAAATTTGGTGCCTTTCGGGTAAAACGGATCTGATTATTTTACCTGAAATGTTTAGTACGGGCTTTAGCATGGAAACACAAAAGCTTGCAGAACCAATGAACCACACTACTTTTAAGTGGATGAAACAAATGGCAGCGCAAACAGGTGCGGTCATTACCGGAAGTTATATGGTCAAAGAGGGAACGCAGTTTTTTAACCGTTTGCTTTGGATGCGTCCTGATGGCAGTTTTGAAACGTACGACAAACGCCATCTTTTTAGGATGGTAGAAGAACACAGAGCGTTTGCAGCTGGCAATAAGCGCTTGGTTTGTGAGTGGAAAGGATGGAAAATCGCACCTTTTATATGTTATGATTTGAGGTTTCCGGTGTGGAGCAGAAGCGTCAAAAATGAACCCATTGACCTGATGATTTACGTGGCCAACTGGCCCGAAAAACGTGCCCATAGTTGGAATACCTTGTTGCAAGCCCGAGCGATTGAAAACTTGTCGTATGTGGCTGGAGTAAACAGGGTGGGAGAGGATGGACAACAAATCCATTATTCTGGTGATTCTGCCATCATTGATCCTAAAGGCGAACAATTGTACCATCAAAAAGAGATGGAAGACATCTTCACGCAAGTGTTGAGTTATGAGCAACTGTACATTTACCGTAAATCATTTCCTGCACATTTGGATGCAGATGATTTTAAGTTGTTATAAAAAATAAGGTCAACGAAGTCCTAAACATTGCCGACCTTATACCTTATTGGTTTATAAATTTATTGAAGCATAATTTTCTCCCAAAAGTTAAGGTCTCCTTTTTTGATATTCACCATGTAAATGCCTTTTGGTAAATCCTTTAAATCCAGGGTAGAAACTGATGTTTCAACATCCTCCGCAGTGGCAACAGCACTGCCCATTAAATTATAACAAGTTAAACGTTCATAGCCACCTTCCATTGCAATGGTTATATTTCCAGCGCTTGGGTTAGGATAAATGGTCACATTGCTTTGTGTTACATTTTCGTCAATGCCAGTGATAGTGTTGGAATCAATGTAAATGCTGTCGAGGTATAAATTGTTTTCGTTTTCTGTTCTGTTGTCAAAATAGAGCATTACATTCTGATCGGCATACGCAGCCAGTGAAATGCTTATTTTTTTCCATTCTGCATTCGTTGTCGGGGTATAAAAGCTGGTTGTAAAATCAGGTGCCTGAACTACTAAATCTTGTCCACCTTTTTTAAAGACCACATTTTTGGTAATCCCACAGTCGTTAGACACACTGATGGTTAATGTATCAGAAGCGACATACGGAGAAGAATATACTTTGTAGGCGTAATAAAAAGATAAACTTGAATTGCTCTTCACTGTAAAACGTGGAGAAATGAGTGCATCATGTTCTCCATTTAGGCCTGTAGTAATATAGTTTTTAATCACTACAGCTTTGCTTCCCATTGAGGGAGCATTAGTTGCTTGTTCCCAGGTAATGTTCTTGTCCGGGTTGTCAATTGACCAATTTGCTGGAGGGAATGTACTGCCTTCAAAGCTTTCCATGAACGGTAGCGATACGGTTGGAATATTTAAAATACTGTGTGTCAAAGTGTCGTTTGATTTGTTTTCGTCCGTTTTGTTATTCGGTAAATTGGTGATAAAATCAAGTGTATTGTTAGTGTTGGTTAATGTTATGTCAGCCAAAGTTACAGTAGTTTTTTGAAGTGATGGCAACAATCCTGACCAGTGTTTGGTGGATACCAATTGTTGGTTTACATATACGTTGATGTCTACCGATTTTAAGGTGTCCAGTCCTAAGTTTGACAAATCAATTTGTGGAGACAACGTGCCACAAGCGTTTTCATTTGGAGCAGGTGAAACCAAATTTAACAAAGCGGCATCGGTAGCCAAGTCAAATGGTTTTGCCCCATCTGAAGTTAATAAGGAAGCTCTATCATTGGTGAGTGCTGAAACCATTCTGTCAACCTGACCCTGAGAAAACATGCTCATACAATCGTCATTCGAATAATCCATATAGTTCATGTACATTTCTCCATCAGCAGTGGTAGCGGGACAAACTTTGTAGGGATAGGTACGGCAACCAGTATTGGCATCATGGTGAAGAGGCGTGTCGGCAACATTGTCATTTCCGGTACAGTCAGATTTGTCGCCCCAGATGTGTTTTAAATTTAAGTAATGTCCAATTTCATGGGTGGCAGTTCGGCCCAATTGAAAAGGAGCAACTGCAGTACCCATAGTGCCAAAGCAATCATAAGTAATTACAACACCGTCAATGTCGGCCGAAGCGCCAGGGAAATAGGCATAGCCCAATACATTGTTATCGATGTTACATACCCAAATGTTTAAGTATTTGCTTGGATCCCAACCTTCAATGCCGCCCCTGGCTGTAAATTTCATATCATCATGCTCGTCGAAACTTATTTTGTTGGTGGCTGTTCTGGTAATTCCGGTAGTTGGATTTCCGTTGGGGTCACGTTTTGCCAACACAAATTGGATTTGAGCATTTCCCGCCAATCCCTGAAAAGCTGCGGGAGTGGATGTTAAAAAATTGTCATTTGTTTTGCTGTAATCTTTGTTAAGTGCCGTGAACTGAGAAGCGATTTGGGCATCAGAAATATTTTGTTGTGGTGTGTTGTACAATACATGCACCACCACAGGAATGGTATAAGGTAAACTTGTATTCAACCTGGCCATTGGTTTTCTTGCAATCATTGAATTGTCAGCAACTCTTTGGGCATAATTGGCGTCTTTTTGCATTAACAAAGTAGAGGCTTCATGTGAATGACAGCTCCTTACCCTTTGTGCTTGTGCAACCAATGTGGAGATAATGGCAATAATGAGGATAATAGATTTTAATTTGTTCATAGTGTGGTTCTTAACAATTAATGCTCCTAAGCTTAAAGTAGTACGAGGGCTTGTTTTAAACGTTACTAAACTACTTGTTTTTTTCAAGTAAATGGTGTTTTTAGATAAAATATTTTGGTTTTTGGTGTGTAATTGAAAGTAATGCGTTGCTTTGTAATGTTTTGTGTTGATATTAAATCAAAAAATGGATACCCTTTCGACTATCCATTTTTTGATAAATTACCTGTAAATTGGAATTGTTTATTTCACAATCACCACCTGTTTGGGAAGTGTTAATGATGCAGTGGCAACTTTAAAGAGATACACCGCTGGCTGCATCAGCAGTTGAAATATAGAATGATTTGAGCAAAAATAGACAGCAATGGCACAAACAGTAAATACTATTGGAGTGCCTGCTGCTTTAAACATTGGCGCAAATTCAACGACAAGCGTTAACCACCATAACCAACAAAATGATATGTGTCATTGCGATAAACAACATTATTCTTGGCACTTTCCCGCGAAAAGCGGAATCAATCAATGCTTTTTATCCTTGTAGCACAATCTTAACTATTTTTGGGCTGCTGAAAAAGCATTAAGCTTTTCAACAACAAGATGTCTTGATTCTTAGATTCAAGGATAAAGTACAAGCATAACATTACTTATCGTTGAATTGTCTTGTATTCTACCTTTAAAAAATACTTTAAAAAATTTACTCCATGCAACGGTTAAAAACAACATGCTGCTTGAGCCTATTGAAGTTGATACCTTTCAGCAGATTTAGTGGAGAGTTTGTTTGATTGTAATGAATCAAATTTTGCATTTTTGATACCACTTGTCTGCCGTGTCGGAGCCTTGATTTTCGCTGGTTATTTTTTTTCGTCAAGGGGAAATGACAAGTTAAAAGTAAATATGAATAAACCACTTTTTTTAGCAAACGCTATTTAACTCTTGAATACTTATGTGATTTCATGTAGCGCAAGCTTCAACAGCTTTAATGATAAATAAATTATTTCAAACCTTACTCTTCCACTTTGTCGTGTATTCCCCCAAAAAATACCAAATAAGTACACGTTTCCATGTTTACAAAAGTAAAGCAAGAAACAAAAAAAATCCCTCTCCCTACGTTGCCGTAAGAAGAGGGATTTCTAACTATGTCGTTCTGATTAAAGAAGTTGCACGTTAACAGCGTTTAAGCCTTTTTTGCCTCTTTCAACATCATACTTAACCTGATCATTTTCTCTAACTTGATCGATAAGACCTGATGAGTGAACGAAGATGTCTTCAGAAGAATCTTCTGGTTTAATGAACCCAAATCCTTTTGAGTCATTGAAGAATTTAATTGTACCTTTTTGCATTATATTATTTATATGAACGCAAGCTAATTAATTAATTTCATTGTTGCACTATTGTTTATGAATTAATTTTAATAAAAATTGCAATTTTATTTTAATTCATTGAATTACAGTGGTTTTATTATTATTTTTAATCGGTTATATTTCAAATGATTTGTCTGTAGTAGCCTATTCGAATTATTGTTAAGGTTGCTTTATTATAAATTCGCAAAAAGAAACTTACAATATGTTATTGACTACTTTCATTCTTATTTGTTGGCTTATATTTATACTTATTGATAACATTAAATGCGGAGTAAATTCTCAAAAAATCTAAACATACATTTCAAACGTTGACTTTTACTATATATAACCTGTTGGGTGAAATTAAATAATTGATTATGGTCATTTGCGTTAGCGATTGAGGGATTGTTTGAGCTCTTTTTTCTTATAAGGTTGTGTGATTTCTGAATCATAGACAGAATGCAAATACCTTATAAGAAAAAAAGCGAGTGCCGAAAGCGCGATCCGCCGCGGCGGAAAACGCCCTAAACAACCAGGAATTAAACCATTTATTATAATAACTAATTTCACCCAAAAGGTTTTCATAATCTATATCTTCTCATTTTTTAAACAATTGAAAACGTGTTTACCCCTAACTATCAAAAGGCTTATTAGTAACATTTCAATAATATATACATGGTAATAGTAACATTGAAATAATATTGCCATAAAGGGTTGCTTAAATGACAACAATACTTTTGTGCTGTTAAAAACATACCCAAATAATTAGCCACTCATTACAATGAAAAAATCATTGAAACCTATTTTATTATTACTTACAGGAATGTTATTGGTGTTGGAAAACGCTATTGGACAAACTGTACCAGCAGTTAGCACTCCAATGGGTAAAATTAGCGGGAAAGTTATTGATAAAGCCAATGGAGAAGCCTTGATTGGTGTAATCGTAAAAGCTAAGGACATTACAAAAGGTGCTCAAACAGATGTTGAAGGCCATTTTACATTGAGATTGCCTGTAGGAACTTATGAGCTTACACTGAATTATATTTCTTATAAAACAGAAATTGTCCAAAATGTAGAAGTCAAAGAAGGTCAGGTGACGGAATTAGACCTTACTTTAGAAGAGAATTCTTTACAAACTGAAGAGGTGGTTGTAATTGGGAAAGTACAGAAAGAAACCAATAATTTTTTGTTGATAGAACGTAAAAATTCGGCACAGGTTTCTGATGGTATTTCTTCTGAATTGATCAAAAAAACGCCTGACAGAACAACCGGTGATATTCTGAAACGTGTATCCGGCGCCAGTATTCAGGAAGGGAAATTTGCCATTATCAGGGGGATGAACGACCGTTATAATGCAGGTTATTTGAATGATGCGCCTTTGCCAAGTACTGAGGCGGATAGAAAAGCTTTTTCTTTTGATGTGATTCCAGCCAATTTAATAGATAATTTGGTGATTTTAAAAGCAGGTTCTCCTGACATTACAGGTGATTTTGCCGGTGGGGTAATTCAGATCAGAACCAAAGCCATCCCTGATAAATTTACCCAATCTCTTACTATTGGAGGACAATACAATTCGTTGGCTACTTTTAAAGAAGCAACTACGTTTAAAGGCTTTTCAGGTGATGCTCTGGGATTGGTGAATGATGAAAGGTTATTGCCAGATGTTGGTAGTTTGATATACACGAGAACTACCAAAAAAGTGGGGAATAAAAAAGTGACCATTGACAATGTAGATTCTCTGCTTGTACCAAGCACGAAACTTTTTAACAACGATTGGTCACTTAAAAAACTTACCGCATTGCCAAATGGACGTTTTGCTTATTCCGTTGGACTGCCTTTGAAAGTTTTCAAAAGAGATTTGGGCGTTGTCGCTGCCTTGACCTATGCCAATACAAGAGGGAAAAGTTTTAATGCTATCAAAACTTATGACAACTCCAATGACAATAAATTGGATAAAAGTTTTAATGATGAAGTGTATACCCAAAATATAACATCTGGTGCCATTCTTAACTTATCTTACAAACTAAACGATAAACATGCTGTCGGCATAAGGAATTTTTACAATATCACCACTGATTTTTTCACCAACTTTAGAACAGGTTCATTTGGCTTGTCTTCTGATGGAGAATCTAAGATGAAAAGTGTAGCCAATTGGATGACTTATAACAGGTTATTTACGACCCAGTTGCATGGTGAACATGCAATAGGAGTAGATCCACTAAAAATCAATTGGTATGTCAATAGGGCCAGTATTGTAAGGTTAATGCCTGATTATAGAATTGCCAATTATACTTCTACGGTTGATAATCCTAATCTATATGGTTTGTCAATTACCGATTACTTTAAAACTGGTTGTGGCAGGTTTTTTTCTACTATGAACGAAGAATTGACCAATGGCGAACTTAACCTCAGCAAACATTTTAAAATTTTAGGGGTCAAATCGAATATAAAAGTGGGCGCGTTTTTACAAAAACGTGAACGTAAATTTACTTCCAGAACTTTCGTATACGGTGGCTATTCTTTAGATACTACCAATAATCCAGCGATTGATTTAGGAGTCGACAATATCAAAAATCCTCAGGGCGTATATTTAAAAGAAAAAACAGCCAATACAGATGCTTACAATGCATCATCAAATTTATTGGCCACTTATGCGATGCTGGATAATAAATTTGGGAAACTAAGGGCCGTTTATGGTGCAAGGTTAGAAAAGTTTGACCAAAGAATTACGTCTTATTTGTTAGATGGCACCCCTTCACCTGGAGGGGATACCTCTTATGCAGCCATTTATGATTGGCTTCCTTCTGCCAATTTGGCTTATGGTTTGACTGAAAAAACCAATTTAAGGTTTGCCGCTTACAAAACCCTGAACAGGCCTGAATTTAGAGAAGTTGCTAGTTTTGCTTTTTATAGATTTGATATAGATTCGGATCAATTAGGGAAGAAAAATTTACAACGTGCTTCGATTGTAAATACTGAAATGCGTTTGGAATATTTCCCTACTGCAGGGCAAGTTATTTCTGGAGGGGTGTTTTATAAAGTTGTTTCTAACCCTATTGAAAACAAACTTGATTTAACCCAAGTTACCAGAACTTATGGTTTTAGCAACGAAAAAGAAGCTAAAATTTATGGTATTGAATTGGAGTTTAGAAAAAACCTGGCATTTATAAAAGATGTAGCGTTTTTACAAAATACAACCGTGTATTCAAACTTATCTTTGGTCAAATCTGTGGTTTCTTTTCTTGATAACTCTTCTGCTTATGTTCGTCCATTGCAGGGACAATCTCCCTATATTATCAATGCTGGGATTATTCATGAAAACTATACTACTGGCTGGAGTTATAGTGTAGCCCTAAATCGTTCCGGCGAAAGATTGGCTTTCGTAGGTGCCAATCCGATTAAGGCTCCTTACAGAGCTGATGTATACGAACAGCCTCGTACAGTAATTGACCTTCAAATTGCCAAAAATATTGGTAAATTTAAC
>CALPQG020000073.1 GCA_943325655.2 Bifidobacterium breve
AACTCGATAACTTGTAAACTTATTTTACACCTTAAAATTCCAAAATAGTTTTTTCAATAATATCACAACATTCATGAATTTGTGCTTCGGTGATGACCAAAGGAGGTGCAAACCTAATGATGTCACCATGTGTTGGTTTCGCTAACAATCCGTTTTCTTTTAAGGCCACACAAACATCCCAAGCTGTTTTTCCATCTTTTGTTGGTTTGATTACCACTGCGTTCAACAAACCTTTTCCTCTTACAATGGTAATCAAATCGGTTTTGGCTTTCAAAGCCAGCATGCGTTCACGAAATATATCTCCTAAACGCGCCGCATTTGCTATCAGGTTTTCATTTTTAATGACTTCCAAAGCAGCTACAGCCACAGCGCAAGCCAATGGATTGCCACCAAAAGTAGAACCATGTTCTCCTGGTTTGATGGTTAACATCACTTCGTTTCTTGCCAATACTGCAGATACAGGCAATACACCACCTGAAATGGCTTTACCCAATATCAACACATCTGGATGTACGCCTTCATGGTCCGATGCCAACATTTTACCAGTACGACCAATGCCTGTTTGTACTTCGTCCATCATCAACAATACATGGTGCTTTGTACACAATGCCTGTGCTTTGGCTAAATAGCCTTCTTCGGGGATGAATACACCTGCTTCTCCTTGAATTGGCTCCACTAAAAAACCACAAACGTTTGGGTTTTTTAAGGCTGTTTCAAGCGCTTCAACATCATTGTATGGAATAATTTGATAACCAGGCATAAATGGTCCAAAATCATTTGTAGAATCTGGATCCGTAGAGGCAGATACAATGGCTAAAGTACGACCGTGGAAGTTTTTTTCAACCACCAAAATTACCGCTTGATTAGGCGCAATGCCTTTTACTTTGTAGCCCCATTTTCTAACCAATTTCAATGCAGTTTCATTGGCTTCAGCACCTGAATTCATCATCAGTACTTTGTCGTAGCCAAAGGTTTCGCAAATATATTTTTCTGCTGGTCCTAATTTGTCGTTGTAAAATGCACGAGAAGTAAGGGTCAGTGTTTGTGCCTGTTCAATTAAAGCATTGATGATTTTCGGGTGACAATGTCCTTGGTTTACAGCGCTATAGGCAGAAAGGAAATCGTAATAACGTTTGCCTTCTACATCCCATAAAAATACGCCTTCTCCTTTAGCCAAAACTACTGGAAGTGGATGGTAATTGTGGGCTCCATAATGGTCTTCTAAGGCAATGGCCTCACTGCTTTTTGAAATTGTCGAAATCATAATGCTAGTATTCAATAAATAAACAAATCAACTCCTGATATTATGGCGTTGAACGATAGGTTTACAAAGTAACTAAAATATAAGGAGGGAACAAAATGTGAAAGAGAGTAAATGGAAGTTTGCTACTTTCCATCACTGAGCCACTTCTGATGGTAGTTCTGAACCTGCATTTTTTACATTGAAATTGGTTTTTGGAAGCCATCCAATATTGGTTGGTATGACCACATTTTTTGCATGAAACACCCATCGAAAGTCTGTATAGTTTGAATGCTTCAATTGCCAGCACATTATTTGTGCAAGTTTTTTCTAGGAATAGCTGTGCTTGCATAATTTAGGCTGTTTTTTTGTCTTGCAAGTTACATGAGAGTGACACGAAGTAGATTAAATAGGAATTAAAACCACAGGGAGTTAGATTGAAAAGCGGTTAAAATCATGGAAGAAAAATATGTAAATTAAATAATTGAAGTTTTTTGTAAGGATAGTTTTTATTTACAATTGAGAATGCTATATTTGCAATCCTGTTTTCGTAAAGAGATCAGCAGAAAGAGAAAAAGATTCATACATAAAGTATTATGGCTAAAGTTTGTCAAATCACCGGTAAAAGAACAGCAGTTGGTAACAACGTGTCTCACGCGAACAACAAGACTAAAAGAAAATTCTTCCCAAATCTTCAAACGAAAAGATTCTTCATTCCTGAAGAAAGTCGTTGGGTAAGCTTGAAAGTTTCTACGCAAGTAATCAGAACAATCAGCAAAAAAGGAATTCATGCGGTAATTAAAGAATCGCAAGAGAAAGGTTTATTTACTGGTAAAATATAATATATACACCAATGGCTAAGAAAAGCAAAGGAAATAGAATCCAGGTGATATTAGAATGTACAGAACACAAGACTACTGGTCTTGCAGGTATGTCTAGGTATATCACTACAAAGAATAGAAAAAATACTACTGAAAGAATTGAGTTGAAAAAATACAACCCAATTTTGAAAAAAGTAACTGTTCATAAAGAGATCAAGTAATCACCAATAATTCTTTAGAGAAATGGCAAAGAAAGTAGTTGCGACCCTGAAAACTAGCGAGAACGCTAAGAACTTCGCAAAAGTAATTAAAGCGGTAAGATCACCAAAAACTGGTGCTTATACCTTCAGAGAAGAAATCGTTCCTTTAGATGCATTACAAGAAGCATTAAAAGCTTAATTGCTTAATGCGTTTTCAAAGGAAGACAGTACAAAAGTCCCGTCCCAAAACATTTGGGATCGGGACTTTTCGTGTTTTTATAATTTTATGTTTGATAGATTTTACAACATAAATTATTGATTTGAATAAATACATATTCAAAATTCAACATTTAAAATTTAAAATTAACCATGGGCTTCTTCGACTTTTTCAGTAAAGACAAAAAAGAATCATTAGACAAAGGGCTTGAAAAAACCAAAGAAAGTTTTTTCTCAAAACTGAGCAAAACCATTGTTGGTAAATCAACGGTTGATGAAGATGTACTCGATGAATTGGAAGAAATTCTCATCGGATCTGATGTAGGTGTTGAAACTACCTTGAAAATTATCAAAAGAATCCAAGAGCGCGTATCTAATGATAAGTATTTGAATACCAGTGAACTTGATGCGATATTAAGGGAGGAAATTATCAAATTACTGTCTGAAAATAATGCTGTAGACACAGAGGATTTTGTGGTTCCTAAACTCGGAATGCCTTATGTATTGATGGTGGTTGGTGTAAATGGCGTGGGTAAAACGACGACTATTGGTAAGCTGGCAGCACAGTTTCATAAACGTGGTTACAAGGTTGTACTCGGTGCAGCAGATACTTTCAGGGCCGGTGCGGTGGATCAAATTAAAATTTGGGGTGAAAGGGTAGGCGTGCCAGTGATTGATCATGGAATGAATACTGACCCTGCAGCAGTGGCTTTTGATGCGGTGAAAAAGGCGATGGAACTCAACGCAGATATTGTAATCATTGATACGGCCGGACGTTTACACAACAAGGTGAACCTGATGAATGAGTTGAGTAAAATCAAACGTGTGATGCAGAAGTTTATCGTGGAATGTCCTCACGAAGTAATGTTGGTATTGGATGGAAGCACAGGGCAAAATGCATTTATGCAGGCGCAGGAATTTACCAAAGCAACAGAGGTTTCTTCTCTGGCCATCACCAAACTTGACGGCACTGCCAAAGGTGGCGTGGTGATCGGAATTTCAGACCAGTTTAAAATTCCTGTCAAATACATTGGTGTAGGTGAAAAAATTGATGACCTACAAGTATTCAACAAGGTAGCTTTTGTAGAATCGATTTTTAAGAAATAGGCTTTTGAAATTTTTAATTTTTAGTTTTGAATTTTAAATGATTGGGTTTGATTAAAAAAACTAGCCTATAATTCGCTTGTTTTAGGAATGAGCGGTCTAAACATGAACTATGAAAACCAAAGGTAATAACAAAACAAACGTCAATATTGTAACACTAGGGTGTTCAAAAAATACCGTAGATTCTGAAGTGTTGATGGCGCAATTGAGGGGCAATAACATTGCTGTAAGTCATGAAGCCGACAACGACGATGCGAATGTGGTTATTATCAATACTTGTGGTTTTATAGACAATGCCAAACAAGAATCTATTGATACCATTTTGAGGTATGCAGATGCCAAAGCAAATGGTCAGATTGATAAATTATACGTGACAGGTTGTTTGTCAGAACGATACAAAGATGATTTAGAAAAGGAAATTCCTACGGTAGATGCTTATTTTGGTACCAGGGATTTGCCTAGAATATTAAAAGCTTTCAAAGCAGATTACAAGCATGAATTGGTAGGTGAACGCATGTTGACGACTCCAGCCCACTATGCCTACTTTAAAATTTCAGAAGGTTGCGACCGTCCCTGTTCTTTTTGTGCCATCCCGATCATGAGGGGAAAACACGAATCGAAGTCGATTGAAGACTTGGTCACAGAAGCAAAAAAACTGGCGGCCAAAGGCACCAAAGAATTGATTCTTATTGCCCAGGATTTAACCTATTATGGGTTAGATTTATACAAAGACAGGGTGTTGGCCAATTTGCTCGATCGCCTTGCTGATGTAGATGGTATTGAATGGATTCGTCTGCAATATTTATATCCTGCAGGTTTCCCAATGGATATTTTGAAAGTAATTGCTGAACGTCCTAATATTTGTAAATACCTGGATATGCCTTTGCAACATGCTTCAACAAACATGTTGAAATCGATGCGCAGGGGAATTACCAGAGAGAAAACAGAAGAGTTGATCCATTCTATTCGTGACCTTGTTCCTGGTATCGCGATTCGTACCACTTTGATTACCGGACATCCGGGAGAAACGGCCAAAGACCATGCAGAAATGCTTGAGTTTGTCGATAAAATGAGGTTTGACAGGTTGGGTGTATTTACGTATTCTCATGAAGACAATACGCATTCGTATTCCATGAAAGACAATGTGCCTACAAAAACCAAAACCAAACGTCAGTCAGAAATCATGGAATTGCAGGAACAAATTTCATTTGACCTGAACCAAGAAAAAATTGACAAAACTTTTAAAGTATTGTTTGACAGAAAAGAGGGTGGTTATTTTGTGGGTCGTACCGAATTTGATTCCCCTGAAGTGGACAACGAAGTATTGGTTGATGCCAGCAAACATTTTGTGCGTATGGGCGATTTTGCAAACATCAAAATTACCGATGCCACGGAGTTTGATTTGTATGGGGAACCTGTGTAAGTACAGAGTACAGGGTACAGCGTACAGCGTCAGTGTATTGTACCCTGTACGCTGTACCCTGTACTATCAATAATTGTCAAATGATTTTTCTATTTTTTTCTGTTTCCAGATTTCTTTTTCTCTTCTCATGATGTTAGACATGATACTTAGGGAAGCACCACCGCCTGCGTGAATGTATTGCATGGTCACTTTTTTGCCATGCCAAAAATAAACTTCGTTTTTTGTATTGGTTTTGGTTCCTGGGCCATAAACGGATTGTAATTCTTTCAACAAGATGTCCGCATTTTCAAAATTTACGTCGATGTACATATTGTCTATTTTGTTGTTGAAAAAATTAATGGTGAAGAGTTTGAATTGTGCTGTTCCAAAGGCATAATACTGTTTTTTGATTACCCTATAAAGTTCTGATTTTTCATTTTCATCGCCACTTATCGCCACTGGGGTAATTATTCGGCGAACAGAATCAATGTCCTGGCAAAATTTAATGCCTAAAAATCCATTGTCATTGTCAAGCAATTCAAGGTCTTGGGATTTAACGTTAACGGTAAAAGACAAAGAGAGCACTAGAATCAGAATACTATTTTTCATAAGAGGGAATTTACTTGTTTTCTTATTCGTTTTTTTTGCCAATTTGTTGCAGTTATTTTGATTTAAGTCATTTAATTTTTGTCTAGCAAAACTATTATTGATACTTCTTTGGAGTTAAAATTCTTGTATTGCAGGTGTTAAAAAAATAAATCAAATTTTACTGGTGGTTATAAAAACATATTACATACCTTTGTCCCTCATTTTGGTTTTCTATAACCTGTTCTTGGTTAATGAAATTAAAAGGGAATCGTGTGTAAATCACGAACTGTTCCCGCAACTGTAAACTCTTTTAGCAAAAGCTAAAAAGTGCTATCATCATACCACTGTTCGCTATCATCGAATGGGAAGGTTGCACGTGAGTAAGTCAGGAGACCTGCCTCAATGTATTATTCAATGCTTCGGGAAGAAAGTCGTTTGGAATCAAGGAAATTTCCTTTTTTATCAACCCCTCTTGTCGGCATTAAACAACTTTCTTAAAGGGAAAATGTTAATGCTCTACAAAATTAATGGTGTACTATTGGTGCTATTGGTCAGTTTGTCTGTAGGGGATTCCTATGCGCAAACAATTGGGATTAAAGATACTGCCTATGTTACCAAAGAGGTGGTGGTTACTTCTGAACGACTCTCTACTTTTTCTGCCGGAAGTAAAATTACCGAAATAGATTCCAGTGCCATTGCTCAAAACAGTACCAATACTTTAGCCGAATTACTAGCAGGTCAATCCCAAGTTCTGGTCAAAAGTTACAGCCTTTCAGGTTTGGCCAGCTCTTCTATCAGAGGAATGAATGCCAGTCAGACCGCTGTTTTATGGAACGGGTTCAACTTATCAAGTGCGATGAATGGCATGCAGGACCTGGCATTGTTGCCCGTCAATTTCGTGAACCGCGTTAAGGTTCAATACGGAGGTGCCGGAGCTTTGTGGGGAAGTGGCGCTATTGGTGGCAGCATTCATTTAAACAATAAACCTGAATTCAACAAAGGAATCACCCTTGGCCGTACACTTAGCTGGGGTAGTTTTAGAGATATTCAGGATAATGTAACTTTAGAATTCAGTAAAAATAAATTCATTTCATCAACCAAATTCTTTCAGCACCAGGCACAAAACAATTATGCTTATACCAATGTAGGCAAATATGGAAAGCCTGTAGAGCAATTGCAAAATGCCCAAATGGAACAACGTGGCATATTGCACGAAAATTATTTGAAGCTATCGGAATCACAAAATGTAAGTGTCAGGTTTTGGCTGCAAAACAACAGCAGGCATATTCCTACCAGCATGACTTCAAGTACAGGTAAAGCCATTCAGGAAGACAATGCTTTGAGGCTTACCACCGAATGGCAATGTATTCAAAAGAAGGTTTCTTATTTTTCGAGGGTGGCCTATTTTAACGAAAAACTTCAATACACAGACCCTGCAATAAGCCTGATTTCTGTCAGTTACTCTAGCGCATTCATTGCTGAAACAGAAACAAAAATCAGTATTTCCAAACTGCATACCCTGAATTTAGGAATTAACAATACGTACAATTCAGCCATTACCAAAAACTATACATTTTCACCCACACAAAACAGAACTTCCTTTTTTGGTTCTTATTTGTTTACCAACAATTCAGCGAACTTCAAGTTTATTGGCTCTGTTCGTGAGGAGATAATTAGCAATGGATTGAATCCATTTACTTTTTCATTGGGCTCAGAACTGAGAATATTAAAGAATTTCAGGTTAAGAGGAAATCTTGCAAAAAATTACCGTATCCCGACTTTCAATGACCTGTACTGGGCTCAAGGTGGAAACCCTAATTTGTTACCTGAAAACGGTTACAGCGAAGAAATAGGTTTGGGCTATGTGGCTTGTAAAAACAATTTTGCCATTGAATATGAAACTGCTGTGTTTAACAGCAATGTGCAAGACTGGATCATGTGGATTCCAAATACTGTTGGAATTTGGTCGCCTGAAAATGTACAAAAAGTGTGGTCGCGTGGGGTGGAGAATGATGTAAAAATCTATTATACTTTAGGTAAAGTGAAATTCAATACAGGATTTCACTACCAATATATCCTCACCACTGCTGAAGAAATCATGACCAAGGAGCAATCAAGTTTACACAAACAATTGCTGTATACGCCGACAGAAAAGGCCATCTTTAATTTTGGAATAAACAACCGGAATTTAAAGGTACAACTCAATTATAATTACATTGGTTACAGGTACACAACCACTGACAATACGCAGTTTTTAGATCCATTTGCCACCTTAGGACTTGACTTAAGTAAATCATTTACGGTGAAAAACTTTCAGGTGACTACCTTTTTTCAAGCCAATAACCTGACCAACGTCGCCTATCAAATGATTGCCTATTTCGCCACTCCCGGAAGGAGTTTTCAATTCGGATTATCCATAAACTTTAATAAACCTAACCCAAAACCATGATGAATTTATTCAAACCAAGCCATCGATTATTATTTATTGCATCCATTTCTATAGCAGTTTTATTGGGTGCTTGTACCAAAAAGAATGCAGATACCATTGCTCCAATATTGACTTTTGATTATGGGATATTTGTTGTCAATGAAGGTCCTTATGGTTCTGGAACAGGAACTATCAGTTATTTCAGTAAAGGGTTGAATACCTTGACCAATGATTTGTTTCAATCTAAAAATAATTATCCTTTAGGGAATGTTGTTCAGTCTATGAATATTATCAATAACAAAGCTTATATCGTAGTCAACAATGCCAACAAAATTGAAGTCGCTGATGCCAATTCATTTGTTGCTCAGGCACCTATCACAGGTTTGAACCAGCCAAGGTATATTCTTGCAGTCAATGCTACCAAAGCTTATATCACAGAATGGGGTGCAACAGGAAATGAAGGTGCCGTGAAAGTGTTGAATTTGCTTACAAATAAGGTTTCTGGTACCATTTCTACCGGAAAAGGTGCTGAGAAAATGTTGTTGAAAGGTAATTTTGTGTATGTAACCTGTAAAGGTGGAAGTGGAAAAGATTCAGTAGTTTCTGTAATTAATGCCTCCTCAGATGCTGTAGTTGCAACGATTAATGTTGGTGCAAGTCCTGATGGTATTGTGGAAGACCTGAATGGAAATGTTTGGGTGTTGTGTGCCGGTCAGTACAAAAGTGATTACAGTGGTTTGGAAAAATCAGGTAGTTTGGTAAAAATTAATACAACTACGAATACCGTTGAATTGTCGATTCCATTTACATCAACAAGTTCACAGCCTTCAGGATTGACCATTAATGGCGCTAAAAACAAATTGTACTTTACCTATGAAGGCAAAGTGATGAGCCA
>CALPQG020000074.1 GCA_943325655.2 Bifidobacterium breve
TCCACTTGGTATGCTTTTCGGTTTTTTTCAACCTCATCAAGCATATCATGTACCTCTTTTTGGTACTTCTCAGAGATTTGATCTAACTCATCCTGCGCTTTTTTATATTCGGGCATCTTACTTAAAATATACTCCGTATCCACATACCCAAATTTTTGAGCATGTCCGGACTGTATTATAAACAGTGTCAAAATTATAAAAAAAAGAATTTTTCTCACTTCTATATGTTTTGTTGTACCATTAACTTTGAAAACTACCTGATCTGTTGACCGATGGTAAAGGTGAATCTTTGCGAATTCGCAGCGGGATTGCCTGGAACGGTATCAAATCCAATACCATAATCAATCCCTATCATCCCAAATGCAGGCATGAATATTCTTGCACCAACTCCAGCAGATTTATATAAGTTAAACGGATTAACTTCTTTATAATTGCCCCAGTTATTTCCTCCTTCAGCAAATGCCAGAACAAATACTGTTGCCGCTGGATTCAGGGTAATTGGATGTCTCAATTCAAATACATATTTATTGTAGGCAACACCACCATTTGATCCTGCTCCTTGAGAAATAATAGACCTACTTTGGTAACCTCTAAGTCCAATGACGTCGGAACCCAATAAAAAATTAAATCCTGATAAACCATCGCCACCCACTACAAATCTTTCAAATGGTCCAATTCCCATTTTAGAATTGTACGCATTTAAGAATCCCATGTGAGCTCTTGTACTCAGTACCAAATTTCCAACAATTTTGGTGAACCAGTTACAGTCAAACATCATTTTGTAATATTCTACATATTTAAATTTCGCGGCATAGTTGTCAGCACTATAATCTCTATTTGGTTGTAATAAAGAATATGGTGGGGTTAAGGCAAGACTCAGTGTCATATTTGCTCCCCTTCTTGGAAAGGTTGGGTTGTCAATACTGTTTCGGGAAAGGGTATTGGTAAATGAAATGTTATTGGCATTTCCATCTGTGAAATAACCTAATCCTGAATAATTTTCTAATTGATAGAAATTGTATGACAATGAATGACTCAATGTGAAATAATCATCTGGCCATCTTAATCTTTTACCCAAACTTACCGACATGCTTGTTAAGCGTAAAGAGCCTGACTTTGTTGGGTCTGCACCAACAGTAGTAAAACCAGTTTGAAGATTTGTGTTTGGCCCACCCATGCCACCATTGAGCAAGTACGAATTAGATCCTCCAAGACCTGAAGTTGATCCAAATCCAGTTCTTGAAATAGAATGGTTTAAACTCACGGTAAATGAATGTGGTTTTTTCCCTCCAAGCCAAGGTTCAGTGAACGAGGTGGAATAGTTTTGGTACGATGGTCCATTTGCTTGGAAATTGACAGAGAAACGTTGTCCATCACCAGAAGGAAGTGGCGACCATTTTTTTAAATGAGGGATATTTCTTAAGGAGAAATTATTGAACGCAAGTCCTAATGTTCCTACAAACCCGTAAAATCCTCCCCAGCCACCTGAAAGTTGCATTTGATCACTTGGCTTTTCTGTTACATTGTATTCTATATCTACAGTCCCTTTTTGTGGATTTGGAACTGGGATGATGCTGATTTTTTCAGGGTCAAAAAATCCCAATTGAGACAACTCTCTTTGAGACCTGATAATGTCAGCCCTGCTGAATTTTTGTCCTGGTAGGGTTCTGATTTCCCTCAATACCACATGGTCATTGGTTTTGGTATTTCCAGAAATTTTGACTTTATCGATGATGGCTTGTGCACCTTCATGGATTCTCATTTCCACGTCAATCGAATCGCCTTCAATTTTAACTTCTAAAGGTTCTACAGAAAAGAATAAATAGCCATTGTCAAGGTAAAGCGAGCTAATATCCAACCCATTAGGATTGAAATTTAGTTTGCTTTGCAGGTTTTGCATGTTGTAAATGTCCCCTTTTTTGATGGCTAAAATAGAGTCTAAAGTTTTTGTTTTGTGGACATAATTTCCAATCCATTCAATATTTCTAAAATAATATTTTTTGCCTTCATTGATGGTCAGTACAATGCCAATTCTTTTGGAATTGATTTTGTAAATTGAATCTTTGACCAACAAAGCATCTCTGTAACCTTCGGTATTGTAAAAAGTGATCAGGTTGGTTTTATCTTCTTCGTACTCAGGTTTTTTGAATTTCGATGAAGCCCAGAATTTGTACCATATTTTTTCTTTGGTACCTTTTAATTTTCTTTTGATTTTCTGCTCTTCGAATTCCGAGCAACCTATGATATCAATCTTTTGAATTTTTACTTTTTTGTTTTTTGTAATATTGATATTCAATACTACGCTGTTCGAAAAAGTAGTATCTTTTACTTGTTGTATCGCTACAGCAGTATTTAAAAAGCCTTTTTCAGCGTAAAAATCTTTTACTTTGTTTTGGATTACTTTCAGCATGGCATCAGTCAATACTTTACCTTTTACCAGCCTGATTTTTTCTTTTAATTCATCCGCATCTCCTTTTTTGATACCATTAAAATTGAATTTTGACAAACGAGGTCTTTCGGTCAGGTGAAAATCAAGGTGAATAAACCTGCCCTCAGCTTTGGTAATGGCAATGTCGACATTTCCCAAAATACCCTGGTCCCAAAGTTTATTGATGGCGTTAGATAAAGCGTCTCCAGGGATTTTAATAATGTCTCCCACTTTCAAGCCGCTCACAGAAATTAATGCTGCAGGGTCAAGGAATTGTGTTCCTGAAACGGTGATTTCAGCAATTTCAAACTTTTCAGGTTCCGTATAATTTAAGTGTATCAATTCCACTTGTGACTGTGCGAAACAAGTGGATACAATTAAGGGTAAAAAGAAAAGTACTAATTTTATTTTTAACATTGAAATTTTCTAAGAGGCTAATTGTTCACTTATTTTCCCAAAACGACGTTCTCTTTTTTGATAATTTGCAATTGCCTCATGCAAATGTTCCTTTCTAAAGTCAGGCCATAAAGTATCGGTAATGTATATTTCTGTGTAAGCAATTTGCCATAGCAAAAAGTTACTTATTCTCATTTCACCACTGGTTCTAATCAAGAGGTCGGGGTCGGGCATGTCAGCGGTACAAAGGTATTTTTCAAATATTTTTTCTTCAATAGCACTACTTTTAAGTATGCCTTTTTCTATGTCTGAAGCTATTGCTTTTACAGCGTTTATAATTTCCCATCTTGAACTGTAGCTTAAGGCCAATACCAGAGTCATCCTGGTATTTTGAGAAGTGGCTTCAATGGCTTTATCTAATTCTTTTTGGCAGCTTGATGGCAGGCTTTTCAGGTCACCAATGGCCTGAAGGCGGATACTGTTTTTGTTTAGGTTTTTTACTTCACCACTGATGGTACTTACCAGTAAAGCCATCAGTGCATTTACTTCTGCTTGTGGTCTTGTCCAGTTTTCGGTAGAGAAGGCATACAATGTGAGGTATTTTACGCCCAGTTCAGCACAACCTTCAACGGTTTCTCTCACTGATTTTACAGCATGGTTATGACCAAAAATCCTGGCGGCTCCTTTTTGTTTTGCCCATCGACCATTGCCGTCCATTATAACGGCGATATGTTGTGGTATATTATGTTGATTGATTAAATCTGACACTTATAAGTAATTTTTCAATTAGAGAATTGTAAAAATAACAATTTATACAGTAACTATTGACCAAATCATTAAAAATACAAAAATTAACGAGGACAATTTACAGTATAGCGGGTATAGCTAATGAAAATGCCTAATGTATAGTACCAATCGGTCTTGTCTGAGTCACCCGCCTGTACCCTGTTGATGGTAGAAATACCAGGTACACCATCCATGTCATCTGTAAATGTTTTTCTGGCTAAGAACTCTGCTCCAATATTCCATTGTCTGCCCAAGTTTATTTTTACCCCAACACCAATTGGAATGGCAAAATTAAAAGAGGTCACGCTATTTTCTTGGTTGGAAACTGCAAAAGCTGCCAAACCTCCAGCCAAGTAGGGTGACCAGGTAACCCTTTTGTTTTCTCCCCTGTAATCAAAGAAATTGTATTCAGTCACAAGACCAAATTCATAAATGTCGGCTGAAAATGAGGTGTTTCTTCGGTTACTTAATGGTGTTTTCCTGTTGGCATCTTTGTAGTTTAAGGATACATAACTGAATTGTGGACGCACTACCCACACTGGGTTGACATTGTACCTGTAAAATAAAGTGAAACTAGGATTTACATCTAGGAAAGTAGGGGTGTTTGTCAAACTCCCTTTGTAAAAAGCATTTGACAGCATACCTCCAAATTCATGTACTTGTGCATATGAAAACGAAACAGTGTATAAAACAAAAGTAGCCATGGATACAGCTACTTTTAAAAAAGAATATTTTTTCAATTGGATATGTTTAACATTATCTGAATTTAGGACATCTTACACCACCTTTTAACACTTTGGTAAGTTGTATGTTGGTTACAATGTACCAATCGTTTTGATTCGATGTTCCTCTTTTGTCAGGACCTGTAAGCTCAGCGTTGTTTCCAAAACCATTTACGACTGGTTGTCCTAAAACAGGATCAATATATGTGAATTTTGCTAAATCAGTATCTGCACCGTAAATTGTTTTGGCAGCTGCAATAGCATCAGGCTGGTTAGATTTTGTTTGCCATTGACGAACATTCTTTTTTTCAGATAGATTACTATAATTTCCGCTAACATCATCTAAAAAATCAGTGAAAGTTATTCTCCATCCAATTTCAAAGGCAAAGTCCCATTCTTTGTTTAATTTTTTTCTAAATCCTAAACCAATAGGAATTGCCATTTGTATTGGCGATACAGACATTCCTTCTGAATTTTTACCATCATTATATGTTCTAAGATTGTTGTAAGCACCAGTTTTATTGTTTAATTGAGCATAAGGTGTTTGGTAAAAAACTGCTATTCCCCAAAAAACATACGGAACATAATCTGGTCTTTTCAAATAAGTCCCTTTGTTGGGGAAGAGATCATAAATCATGTCTGCTTTTATTTCAAGCATGTGGTTAACAAAGGAAAGATTTCTTATTCTTCTATAAACATCATCTCCCGTTCCATCAGATACGGCATCATTCCCTCTAATCATGTTATAGGCAACGGCACCTCTGAATGAAATACGTGGAGTCCATCTGTACATACCGCCAAATAAACCCAGGTGTATGCCTGTTTTAGAAAGTGCAGGGCTGATAAATGATTGTCCAGGATCTAAATCGCCTACATAATTACATGCTCCAATTGACCAACCTACACTGAGATATCGTTTTCTTTTGGTGAATTTTTGTGCGTATGCACCTTCACTTAACGCAAAAGTTACTACCAAAAATAAGGATACTGCTACAATTTTTTTCATTCTGAGCTATATTTACTGCTATTATATAATCTTAACGAGATGGTGTTAATATGCAAATCTACACAATTACCTGAATGTACAAAATAAAAATATTAATTTCGTACATCTAATCCCCAATTTAATTTTTTTCTTAGGGTCGAAATAAAGTCACTTCCTTCAAAACTTACCAACATTAAATTGAAATTTTCTTTTTTTACTTTCAATGCAACATTGGGGTTTACAGGTATAGACCTAGAGTCAAGTGCCACCAAAAAATTCTTTTTCCTATCGTCAATTTTGAATGACAATTCACTGGTATCAGGAATAATCATTGGCCTAACATTCAGGTTATGAGGACTAATGGGGGCAATAATGAAGTTGTTTGATTCAGGCAATACAATTGGTCCTCCGCAACTCAGTGAATACCCAGTAGAACCAGTTGGGGTAGATACGATTAAGCCATCAGACCAATAGGAATTTAAAAAGACGCCATCAAGGTAGGCATGTACAACAATCATGGAGGAGGTGTCTTTTTTTAGAATTGCAAATTCATTCACCGCAAAATTTAATCCTCCAAATAAATCTTTGTCAGAAACCAATTTAAGTAAAGATCTTTTTTCAACTTTATATTTACTTGCAAATATGTTTTCAAGTGCCAATTGGATTTCGTTGGTTTGAACCGTTGCCAAAAATCCTAACCTACCAGCATTTATACCTACAATCGGAGTTTCCCTGCTTCCTACAAAAGTTACAGTTTCCAACAATGTGCCATCACCACCGATACTAAATACAAAATCCAGGTCATGCGCTAAATCATGGTTGCCTTCAAAAACAATGGTTCCTTCTACGTTTTGTTTTTTTCTGATGAGCCAGCTAAGAAAATTAACCTGTAAATGGAGTTGCACACCTTTATTTTGCAGGGCATTATAAAGCTGCAATACAAAATGGGAATGTTCTTCCAATAATGGCCTTGTGTTAATGGCGATTTTCATATCAAATATTAAGGAATCTCAAAAATAAATCTAAGCGTTCTTTGTCTTCATTGTATATTTCTGTGTGGCTAAATTGTGCCAAAATTTCATAACTGTACCTTTCCAATGATTTAATAATGGTAGATAAGTCGTTGCGATTTAATTTAACTGTTATGATTAAACCACCTTCTCGTTGCGTATTTCGAGCAGCATAGGCACTCAATACCTTGATGTTATTTGATTCTGCAATTCTGCAGATATCAGCTAGAGAATATTGTTTTTCATGTACGGCTAAAATGATAATTCCTCCTTCAAATTCAGTTGAACATATTTTGGCGAATACGGGTGCAGCTTCAGCAAGGTTGAACACGCCTAAAAAATCGCCTTGATCATCGAGTATTGGAACAACTTTTAGTTTGTGTAAGTCAGCTACCTTGAGTACTTCAAAAAAATGGTCTGAAGAATGCACAAATACATCGGCATATTCGAACGCTATTTTTTCCAGTTTAACATCACTATCTACGATATTAAGGAGCATTCCTTCAGATACTAATCCTTTATAGTTTTTGCCTTCAACAACTGCGTATTGTACTACATGAAATTCTTCGATCAAATCGAGCGCCTTAGCGACCGTATCTTTGGTTTCAAGTAATGGAAGCGTATAATCAATGTTTTCGCCTGCAGTCATGTTAGCTTTATTTTGCGATATTACTCAAGAATTCACTGAAAATTTTATTGAATTTTTCTGGATGTTCCATCATCGGAGCATGGCCACATTTGTCAATAAACCTCAATGTTGAATTTGGGATTAACCTGTTAAATTCGTGTGCTACTTCAGGAGGAGTGATGGTGTCATTTAACCCCCAAATTAATAACGTAGGAGTAACAATTTTATGCACTTCCTTTGCCATATTGTGTCTTTGTGCAGATTTTGCAAACGATACCATGCGCATGGCTTTGGGTATGCTGTTGGTAACATCAAACACTTGATCTATCAATTCTTTACCTGCAATTTTGGGGTCATAGAAGGTATATTCTACTTTTTCTTTGATAAATTCGTAATTGCCTCTTTTAGGAAAAGAACCTCCCATTGAATTTTCGAACAAACCAGAACTGGCAGTAAGTGTCAAACTTTTTACGCTATCAATGTTTTTAAGAATATAAATTAACGCAACATGACCACCTAAAGAATTTCCCAGTAAGTGAACATGGTTGATCTGCATCATTTTTACAAATTTTTCTACAAAATCTACCAAGCCATCTACTGAAGCGTTAAGCATGGATATTTCATATATAGGAAGCACAGGTATGATTACCCTATAGTTTTTTGAAAATTCATCAACAACTGAATCCCAGTTGCTTAATGCGCCAAAAAGCCCATGAAGTAGCAACATCGCTTCTCCGTTTCCCTCATCAATGTATTTAAAACCACCTTTTTCGTGCAAAGCAAAAGCCATATATACTTCTATTTGTAATTTAACACCTTGCAAAGTACGCAATCTTTGCCAAATATTAATTTACGGTAATGTTAATATTTTTTTAAGTAAAGTAACCATTTTAATGAAATAAAAAATGATTAGAAGTTTACAGACCTATTTTTCTTTTCTTATTTCAAAAACACAGCTAAGTTTAATAAAAGATCTTTTGCAAATGGAAACGCCCAAGAAATGCCAGTATAAACATGTTGTGCCACTGGTTTTACAAAGGGGAATAAAATGGATGTAGCGACCATTTTTTTTCCGAATAAGGATTCAGATTTTTCTATTACCCAAAGCAAATTACTGACGATAAAAGCAAATTTAAATAACCCCAAAGCGGCGCCAAGAACTTTATCGAATTCTTTCAATATTGTTTTATGCAATAATCCTTTTAATGCCTTGCCCAGCAAACTTAAGCCGAGCAACAACACGATGAATAAAACAAGAAATGAAATTATTGGCAAAGCTTTTGGAATACTTGTTACATAGCTGCCAACAATCGCGATTCCTTTTGTTAATAATTTAAATGAAAGTATCACGGCTACGATTACCACCACCAAAGATATCAATTCAATCAACAATCCTTTTCGGTAACCTATATAGGCTCCCCATAACAATGGCAATAATATAATCAGATCGAGTACTCCCATTTTAGAGTTATCAGTTTTCAGTTAACAGTTCTAGTTTTGTGTTTTAATATACAGTTTGATTTATATGAATTTAAAACTGTAAACTGATAACTCTAAACTAAGAGAGCCTTAATCGTAGCAGAAATCGCTTTTCCATCTGCAGTTCCAGCCAATTCTTTGGTGGCAACTCCCATTACTTTTCCCATTTCGGCAGCAGAAGTAACGCCAAGTCTGGCAATGATTTCAGTAAGTTTTGATTTTAAAGCTTCTTCAGACAATTGTTGTGGCAGGTATTTTTCAATAATGGCCAATTCTGCCAATTCTTTGTCTGCCAAATCAGCCCTATTTTGTGTGGCAAAAACTTCCGCAGATTCTTTACGTTGTTTGGCTGCTTTTTGTAATAATTTCATTTCAACATCTTCTGTCAGGGCTGCAACAACTCCCTTTTCAGTTTCTGCCAATAAAA
>CALPQG020000075.1 GCA_943325655.2 Bifidobacterium breve
GGCATGGTAACTGATTTACAACCAACATGCTGTGTTTAATGAATTGGATATTGCTTTCGCCAATACACAAATTCACAATAATGTATTAAAGCCAAAATTAATAGGTTTTAGGGTTTATTGAGGGATAATTGTAGAAATTATTTTAAATAACTAAAAAAGGTATTGAAAAGCCAATTGTCGACATCATTTAGATATGGCTCAATTTGAGCTTCGACTACTTATTATCCTAATTTTTTCATTATGTAATTTAAAATAATCAAGAGTAAAACTAAAAATATACTTACTTTTGTTAAACCGCAAAATTACACCTACCTTAAATTGTCTGGCCCTACACACATTGGTTGAATGAAAAACCTTATTTCCCTTTTGTATGTCTTTCTTTTTATCCTCAATACTTCTTATTCTCAAGAAGTTATCATCAATGACGTGAATTTTAAAACGGCATTGATTGCCAATGGAGTAGATAAAAATTCAGACAATTTAATTCAAATTACAGAAGCCGAAGCTACCCAAATACTCAATTTAAAAGGAAAATCAATCACCAGTCTTGCTGGCATTGAAGCCTTTGTCAATTTGCAACAACTCGACTGCTCCTGGAACCAGCTCTCCCAAATCAATACTGATAATTTTACCAATTTACTTTCTTTAAATGTTGCGGCCAATCAACTGACGAATATTGACGTGTCAAAAAATACGGTGCTTTCATTTTTTGACTGTTCGCAAAACCATCTCTCCAACATAAATTTGAGTGCAAACACTCTGCTGACTACTTTCTATTGTGGCGCTAACTTATTGACCAGCATCAACCTGTCAAACAACATATTGCTTCAGGACCTTGATTGTTCATTCAATACCCTTTCAAGTGTAGACATTTCCAAAAACGTAGCTTTAACTTCATTGAACTGCATTTCCTGTGGATTACAAAATTTGGATGTAAGCCTAAATACCAAACTCGAAAGTCTCAATTGTATGTACAACCAACTTACAAGTTTAAACCTAAGCAAAAATACGAAATTAGATTACTTGCATTGTGCTTCCAATAAAATTGCTACGCTAGAGGTAACTAAAAATACCGTACTTACTTTTTTAAATTGTAGTGACAATTTATTGTCCGTATTGGATATTTCAAAAAACACAGCCTTAATTGATATTAATTGTAATGATAACCAATTATCGATTTTAGACCTGACCTTGAATACCAAACTGTATAGCTTGTATTGTGACAACAATTTACTCGATTTTTTAATCGTAAATAAAAGTACCAACCTCAATACCATCCATTGCAGCAATAACCAGTTGACAGGATTGATGGTATCTAAAAATAGGGTTCTCAAGGAATTGGTGTGTACAAAAAATTCAATTATAGGTTTAAATGTAGTCCACAATATGTACCTGAGCACACTAAATTGCACCCAAAACCCATTCTTAAGTTATATATGCGTGGCAAGTGAAGTATATGCAAGTAGAAATATTGACTATCAAAAAGACGCTGCTTCAAGCTGGACGGAAGATTGTTCAAAAATGATTATTTCGGAGATTACTGATCTTTCTTCAAATACCAATGACGAAAAAACAATTTATCCCAACCCTGCCACGAATCAAATCACAATAAGTGGAGACGTTGAAGAAGTTACCATCTATAACAATTTGGGAATTTCTGTTTTACACAGCACTTCTACTCATGTTGAAATTGGGCATTTACAAACAGGGATTTACCATGTGGCTGTCAATTATGCCAAGAAACAATTCAAAAGCTACAAGCTGCTGGTTTATTAATTTGAGTTATCTTCTATTTTTAAATAGAAATTTAAAAATTGAAATTTTTTTTAAGACGCATGAAAAGGCTAAAAATTTATAGCCTGAATTTAAATTGCAATTTGTCTGAAAAATAGTATTTTTGAAGTCAGGTTATAATCAATTTAGGGATGATTTGATATAAACACAGCCAATAATTTAATTTAAATATTTTAATTATTAAACATAAAATTATGCATTTGTATATCTTAAAATATTACCTAGTTAGTATTATATTTCTTGTCATATTTTATTTTTTAGGCGAAATTTTCCGAACAATATTTCATATATCAATATCAAAAAAGTATGAGCACATATTTTTAAACCTATTTACCGGCATCCTAATTTTTGTTACATTTATAGGCCTATATTATACAAAAGGGCGAACCATATTTTCTGGAAATATCATATTGCTATTGTTTTACATTTATTATAACTACAATAAAAAAACGGGCATTCAAACTGATCAAATTACTTTTAATTACAAAAATACATTTCTGACATTTCTGTTTGAATCAAGTTGTTTAATTTTATGTTTTTATGTTTATAAATATTTAGAGGTTGAAGATTTAGGAGGATTTCCTAATTGGCATAACCAAGATTCCGTTTTTTCTTCTAAAGTCGCAAAGTACATTGCCGAAGTAGGAAGTGAAAACTATGCATTCGACTATATTTTTCAAAGTATAAAATCGCCATCACCATACCATTACTTTGATATTTGGTATGCTTCAGGTATTGCCAATATTACGCAATTAAATTATTTCCATTCCTTACAGTTATTGGTACATCCAACTGCATTTTTAGCAATTGGTTATGGTTTATTTGCAACAATTGAAAAGCTATCAAATAGTGTTTCATTGTTGCAAAAAATAGCATTACTAACGATTGTTTTGTTTTGTGGAATTTATTGGGATTTCTTCAATAACATCCCTTTACTACAACATTCAGGATTTGTTTATGTCAGGTCATTAATGAATTTACAAAAGAATTTTATTGCGTATTTGTTTATTATTGCAGCACTTAACCTTTATTTAAATAAAAAAATATACCTGTCTGTTTTGGTTTTATTGTCTCTAACGCTTTCTCAAATCTCTACATTACCGACACTCATGCTATCTTTAAGCATTTTTTTTGGAGCTGCATTTATCATCAAAAAAGAAAAAAAATACCTCTGTTATTTTGTACCCATATTTACAATAGCTGTTTTTATAATGTTATTTTATACTATAGGAAAAACAACTGATTCAGCGACTGCACATTCAGACAACTTAAGTATTCCATATATTACGTCTTTGGTATCTTTTGAATTTATTCTTAAAGTAATCAAAATATCAATAGGAGAAATAATTCAAATTGGCGCAGTATATTTTTTAAATATCATTTTACTAATCTATCTTTTTGTAAAGTACAAAACCACACTAAGAGTAAAGCTCATTAGACATCAATTTTTAATTTTATTTTTGTTTTTAATAATATTCATTTCTTTAGCTATTGCTGTTACTTCAATATATATTATGATGGATGCTATGCAATTTTTTTCAAATATTTCTATCCCATTGATAAACATTACCATTTTATTGTTTTATGTTTTTATTATGAAATATATTTCAACACCAGAAAAGGCTATCTTAATTTTACTTATAGCGATGACTATATTTTACGCTCCAAAAAAATACAACCCTGCGGGTTATTCTTCTGATTTTTTAAATTCAACGTATAAACTGTTTGAAAATTCAAATCCAATAGGTGTATGTATAATCTCAGAAGATGAATATAGAACGAGACATGATTGTACTTACCCTGAATTTGGAATACTTGAATATCATCTGTGTATTTGGAATAAAAATGCACATGTTATTCAATTAACCGTTTTTGATATACCTAAAGTAGATAACGATTATCCGAATAAAGTTAAAACATCAACTTTTTACAGGTATGTTGAAAAACAAAAACTTAAGCATAAATTTGTTTCTATTACTCAAAGTCAACTTGACTTTATTGATGAATATAATATAGATTATTTAGTAACAAGTAAAGGGGTGCAATTAAATTCATTATTAGCTAAAAGAGTTAAAGAAAAAGTAATTGATAGTGAAACAGGAGAAATATTTGCGACTTTAAATCATTATTAATTCACTAACTTTTGACCTTTTCTTTTTAAAAAATCAATCCTTTCAATAAAATTAATGTCAATGTCACCACAAACACTAGCACTAGTTCTACCATGTTATAATGAAGAAGCAATTTTAGAATATACCGCTTCTGCTTGTTTGAAAAAAGTTATTGATCTAGAAAGTAAATTTAACTTTGGCACTTCCATTATTGTGCTTGTTGACGATGGAAGTAAAGACAATACTTGGGCAATTATTGAGGGCTTATGTAAAGGTGAGTCTTCAAGGTTTAGAGGCTTAAAACTTAGCAAAAACTGTGGTCATCAAAACGCACTTTTTTCAGGTCTAATGTATGCCAGAAATTATAGTGATTGCATCATTTCTTTGGACGCTGATTTACAAGATGATATCAATGTAATTGATGAAATGATAGAAAAGTTTTTGAAAGGAAACCAAATTGTATACGGCATTCGAAAATCTCGTTCAACAGATAGCAATTATAAAAAATTAACTGCAAGAATATTTTATAAACTCATGCTAATCATGGGAGTAGATATTATATATGACCATGCAGATTATAGATTAACAAGTAGAAGAGTATTAAATGAATTAGAAGAATACAAAGAATCAAATTTGTTTTTAAGAGCAATATTCCCTCAATTAGGTTTTAAATCAGATAAAGTTTATTACGACAGACTAGTGCGTACAGCAGGTGAAACAAAGTATCCTTTTAGTAAAATGTTAAACTTTGCAATTGAAGGAATTACTTCATCTTCTATTTCACCATTGAGATACATTGCCATAATTGGTTTCATAGCCATGATTTTAAGCTTTATGGGAGCTCTTTGGGCATTGTATACCAAATTTACAAATCAAGGTGTACCAGGATGGGCATCAATTGTTTTACCTATATATTTTATCAGTGGTTTACAGATAGCTTCTATTGGAGTACTTGGAGAATACATTGGTAAAATTTATAAGGAAACTAAACGTAGACCTAAATATATTGTTGAAAAAATCATTTAAAAACAAATTCATAAAAATTGAATCGAAGAATCAACATACATTTCATTGATGAATTTTATTACAAAGCGAATCAATTTAAGGAAGTAATTCTATGGATATTACACACCTCAATCAGATATTCCACTTCGACCATTTGAAAGAGCTATTTTTATAAGTTTATTCTATTCAAGCTTTTCATAGAGCCCCATTTATGGTTTCTTAGCTAGTCAGTAGAAAAGAGGATATTAAACGCTGGCACATAGTAAAACTGTATTACCGATGTATTTTCAATTTTACTGAGCACCATCATCTTCAAAATCAGCTGCCTATTTTGTAGTTTCAGACCATACAATGGATTTAATAGAATCAAGCCTTATTCCAAAAACCGAGACATCTCTTCTTTGCCAAGAACAGTGCACGAATCATTTTTCCCAAACCACCTGTACCTGCTTGCAGCAACAAAATCGTAAACATAATTACGGATAAATGATGGAACAAGTAGCAATACAAAAATCAAATTCCAAATGCCACCCAACCTTGCCAAAATCCGAATCGCAGCCGTAGATTTGGCATAAATGCCTTTATTGTCGAGGTAAAAAACGGTATCCATTTGTTGAGGCAATTCCCCAAGTTTTTCTTTGGCAGTACTTCCCTGCAAAGAAGCAAAGTAAAAAAAACGTTTAGCATCTCTTTTTACTACAAAGGAAACAAACCTATTGCAGAGACCACATTCACCATCATAAAACACAATGTTTTTAGTCTTTTCCATAGGCCATTAAATGATAAGCCCCTCAAAAGTTGAAGGGCTTATTAAAAACAAATATCGTTATTTTTGAATTAGAATTTTATCCCCAAATCAAGAGAAATGGCGCTCGTTTTATTATTGATATCCGCATTTACATAACTGCCATCACCCCATTTTAACAACGGGTTTAAGGAATTCAACAAACCCCTGTTGTAACTTAATCCGGCAAACAATGCCGTGTGTTCTCCCATTTGGTACTCCACACCAGCTCCACCAATAATAGATAAATCTATATATGAAAATACAGCCCTTTTACCATCATTAAATGCTGCAGCATAAACGGGTTTATCAAGTTCATTTCCTTTCAATAATTTTTCATTAATTTTAAAATCTACTGAAGGACCTACTTGAAAATACAAACGCATATCATCTGCGATTTCGTTTGTAAACATTTTCAATGTTAATGGGATTTGTAAATATTGTAAGTTATAAACCTCATCAGTTTTGTTATTGGGACTTGGAACCAAATCATTTGTAGTCGTAATTCCTACTTTTCTTACTGAAAACCATAAACCAGTACCAAAGGCAACAGTATTGTTAAAATGAAAATCCAAATTGATACCTGTACTGTACCTTAATCCTAAACCGTTATCATCATACGATTCATTGTCTTTAATTCCAGAATTGTCAGTGATTAAATTCATCGCCAAAGTGGGTGAAAACTTTAAACTAGCTTTCAATTGGGCAAAAATGTTGGTTGAAATTGTGGTTGCTAAAATAAGTGTGAATATTTTTTTCATTGAGGTCAGTTTTTTTTCTTAATATTGTTGTGTGTAAATATAAATGAAAATGAAAAAAAATCTAATTTTTTTACTAATCTCTTTAGTAATATTTGGTTGTGGGGAAAAAGATGCGTGTAAAGACGCACCAGATGCCTCAAATATCCCCGTAACAGTTACGATTGAACGTGTTGAAGAAGAGCTTTTTAAAAACAAATCCAAAGCACAAATCAGGGCTTACCTTCAAAAAGATAAATTATTGGCAAACCATTTTTTTAATGTGAACAAATATCCTAACGATAGTTTAATTGTTAACTCCCTGTACAATACCCTCAATCATCCAAGCCTTGATACTGTTTATAGAGAAACGCAAGCGGTGTTTGGAGACATGAAAGATGTAAAAACGCAGTTTGAAGAGGCGTTTAGAAATATTAAATATTATTATCCTGATTTTTATATTCCCAAAATCAAAACCATCATTACTGGTTTAAACAATGACTTGTATGTGTCGGACAGTTTAATTGTGATTGGCTTGGATTTTTTTCTAGGTCCTAAAGGAACTTATATTCCTAATATTCCCAATTATGTTTTAAAACGCTATCAGAAACAATACCTTGTTTCAATTGTGGTGTCCTTGATTTCTCAAAAATACAACCAGGTAAATATGTTGGATAAAAGCCTTTTGGCAGAAATGATATACTATGGAAAATCGTATGAATTTGTAAAAACAATGATGCCATGCACCAACGACACCATTGTATTAGGTTATGACAAACAAGAAGTCATTGATTGTGATATTTATGAAAG
This sequence comes from Bifidobacterium breve, assembly GCA_943325655.2. Classification (GTDB taxonomy): domain Bacteria; phylum Bacteroidota; class Bacteroidia; order Cytophagales; family UBA9547; genus CALPQG02. The sequence goes on from CALPQG020000075.1 coordinate 7,242, forward strand.
TGTGATTTGGGCTAATTTTGTACAAAATAATTTATTGTTCAAAACTGATCATTTTACGGTAAACAAATTCGTAGGAGAGAGTCCAAAAACTTATGAAATTGGAGATAAATGTCCGGGTAGAATTGGCAGATGGGTTGGCTGGAGAATTATACAAAAATACAGAAAAGAAAATGAGGCGGTAAAAATTCAGGACCTGATGAAAAACAATGATGCTAAAAAAATATTTGAAGCATCGAAATACAAGCCAGAAAAAAAGAAATAATCATGTCAACTGTATACACCTCTAGTCAACGTAAATATTTTACTTTGGCTATTGTAATATTTTTAGCGGGATTTCTACTTTACGCCATACGAAATATTTTTTCGGCAGCATTGGGAGCAATTATACTGTATTGTTTGTTCAAACCAATCTATATCTATTTAATTGACAATTTTAAACTCAATAAATCATTCTCCGCACTATTGACGTGTTTTTTGTCTTTTATAATCATCATTTTTCCACTGACTACTTTTAGTTGGATGCTCGTAGCGAAAATCAAAGAAATCAGCAACCAACCAAAAGAAATATTACTCATTGCCGAAAAACTAAAATTGCTGATTGGGAAATATATCAGCAATCCTCAATTTATTGAAGAAACACTACTCAGTATTCGAAAATGGGGAATTAGCGCCATAACAGATGTATTGTCAAGCACTTTCGATATTGTACTGATTATCGTGTTGATGTATTTTGTATTGTATTATATGTTTTACCATTATTCAAAATTTGAAGAAACACTCATCAAATATGTCCCATTTTCAAGAGAAAACAGTTTGAAATTTGGTATTGAATTGAATAGAATGACCCGTTCGAATATCATAGGACAAGGTTTTATCGCCGTTGTGCAAGGTTTTTTAGTGGGAGTAGGTTTTATTATATTTGGCATCAAAGATGCTTTTTTTTGGGGGGTTATCTCTACCTTTCTTTCATTTTTACCTTTTGTGGGATCATCATTGGTGTTCATTCCTGCAGGAATAGTATCACTGGCTTATGGTGAATACACCGCTGGTATTGGAATTATTTTATGGGGATTTTTATTTGTAACTACTATCGACAATGTGATCAGGTTTTTCATTAACCAAAAATATGCAGACACACATCCACTTGTTACAGTAATTGGCGTGGTAATTGGTCTTCCACTTTTTGGCGTTCTGGGAATTGTATATGGACCATTTTTGGTTTCATTTTTTCTCTTAACAGTTTCTATTTATGAAAAAACTTATATCGACAAACGCAATGATGACAAACTACACCATGTTTACTAAAATCACAGGCATCGCCTTACTGCATTTCAGTATACTGTTCAACGCTTTTTCTCAAGAAGTAAAGCCAATTGACCTCAAACAATTTGAAACGCTATTGAACCGTCAAAAAGACACGATTTATGTGTATAATTTCTTTGCTACCTGGTGCAAACCCTGTGTAAAAGAAATTCCTCATTTCGTTAAATTTGCCAATGATTCAGCTTCAACCAAAATAAAAGTAGTTTTTATAAACCTCGATCAGTTAGAAAATTTAGAAGACATTGTGAATCCATTCGTGTCCAAGAAAAAAATTACCC
>CALPQG020000076.1 GCA_943325655.2 Bifidobacterium breve
CTTTTGTTTTACTTCGTTGATTTTGGAACCCATCGTTTTCCCTAATCTTTTCAAATCAGGCAAGAGCGATTTGGTGAACAATTCACTACCGGCATTGGCGTCAAAAGTCACCATGGTTTTGACATTGGTTTCTTCTAAAATTAAAGTCTCCACACTTTTTAATTGGCGTGCCAAGCTTTCATCCAACACATTGATAGACAATTTCCCTAAAGGTTGACGCACCCTGATGTTTTGTAATTTACGCACCGAATGTGCCAATGAACAAGCTTTTTGAGCGAGTTTCATGCCTTCTTCCAAGTCTTTGTTGATGATAGCCGTATCCGCTTTGATAAAGGTTGTGAGGTGAATAGATTCAAACCTTAAAGCGGTATTATTGGCAATGGCTTGTTCACGAATTGGGTCTGTCAGGTTTTTGTACAACCATTCTGCAAAGAATGGCGCCACAGGACTCATCAATTGTGCCGTTACCAGCAAACATTCGTGAAGCGTTTCGTAAGCCGCACGTTTGTCGTCAGAAAGTTCGCCTTTCCAGAAACGTTTACGCGACAGACGGATATACCAATTTGACAATTCATCATTGACAAAATTTTCAATGGCACGCGTGGCAGTGGTGACATCGTAGTTTTCGTACGCTGCGGTTACTTCTGCTACCAAAGAATGCAAGGCAGACAAAATCCATTGGTCAAACTCACTTCTTTTGGCTACAGGAATGGTGTTTTGCTCGTCAAGTACAAACTTGTCTAAGTTAGTGTATAAAGCAAAGAAATTATAGGTATTGGCCAACGTATTGAACAACCTGCGTTGTACTTCCGTAATGCCTTCTAAATCAAATTTAAGGTTGTCCCAAGGATTGGCATTGGAAACCATGTACCAACGTGTTGCATCAGGACCATATTTATCTAAAGTAATAAATGGGTCGATGACATTGCCTTTACGTTTCGACATTTTCTCTCCATTTTTGTCCAAGACAAGTCCTGTAGAAATCACGTTTTTAAAGGCCACATCGTCGAACAACATACCAGAAATGGCGTGCAGTGTAAAAAACCAGCCACGGGTTTGGTCAACGCCTTCTGAAATAAAATCAGCTGGATAAGCAATTCTATTTTCTACCAATTCCTTGTTTTCAAATGGGTAATGCCATTGGGCATAAGGCATGGCGCCGGAGTCAAACCAAACATCGATCAGGTCTAATTCACGGGTCATTGGTTTGCCAGTGCTTGAGACAAGGGTAATATGGTCAACGTAAGGACGGTGAAGGTCGTATTCAGGCCTCACCCCCGGCCCCTCTCCTCTGGAGAGGGGAGCTTGAGCAGCCATTAATTTTTCGGTTATAGTTTTAACAACCAATGATTTATTTGTTAAAACTTCTTCATTTGTAAATCTAATGACTTCAAATCCTGCAGCCTTAAGAAACTCAGTTCTTGCTTCATCGTAAGCTTTTTGCTGTAGATGAATTTCCCCATCGATTTCAATCACTAATTTTTGAGAAATAGAAACGAAGTCACCAATAAAATCTCCTATTGCATGTTGTCTTCTAACTTTAAAACCTAGTTTATTATTTCTTACTTCTTCCCAAATTAGAGATTCTGCTTCTGTTTGATTTTTTCTGTTTTCATTTGAAAATTCTTTTAATATTTTCCAAGTGTCTTTATTCGAAGTAAATATTTTCGACTGAAACACACTCCCCTCTCCCTCGGAGAGGGGCTGGGGGTGAGGCCTGTATGGATTGTCTTGAACAATTCCTGCTTGTATTGCTTTATCAATCTCCTTACTCAATTCAGCTACCGAACCAATGCATATTTCTTCGGTACCATCTTCTGTTCTCCAGATTGGCAAAGGTGTTCCCCAATAACGAGAGCGCGATAAATTCCAATCTACCAAGTTTTCTAACCAGTTGCCAAAACGACCTGTTCCGGTACTTTCTGGTTTCCAGTTGATGGTTTTATTGAGTTCAACCAACCTGTCTTTTACGGCAGTGGTTTTGATAAACCAGCTTTCCATAGGGTAATACAAAATTGGCTTGTCCGTTCTCCAGCAATGTGGGTAACTGTGTTCGTATTTTTCTACTTTAAAGGCTTTGTTTTCGGTTTTAAGTTTGATGGCAATGCGCTCATCTACGCCCAAATACTTGTCTCTGCCTTGTTTAACTTTTTCAATTTCTTTCTCTTCTTCAGAAGCATAGGCTTCTTTTACAGGCTCATTGGCAAATTCAGCTACCTCTTTTACAAAGCGTCCTTGTTTGTTTACCAAAGGCACTTCTGCGCCATTTTCATCCATCACAAAAATACCAGGAATGCCTGCTACTTTTGCAACTCTTGCATCGTCGGCACCAAAGGTTGGCGCAATATGTACTATACCCGTACCGTCAGAAGTGGTTACAAAATCACCTGCAATTACGGTAAAGGCAGGCGCGGAAGGTTGCACATAAGGCATTAATTGTTCGTAACTTAAACCTACTAGGTCCTTACCAGTACATTCTCCCAATACTTCAAAAGGAATCAATTTATCACCTTCTTTGTAATCGGCAAGGCTGATTTCTTTGGCTTTTTCGGAAAAATATTTACCCAATAAGTCTTTGGCCAAAATTACATTTACTGGCGCAAAAGTGTAAGGATTAAAGCTTTTTACCACCACGTAAACAATCTTCTCTCCAACTGCTAAAGCAGAGTTAGATGGCAATGTCCAAGGAGTGGTTGTCCAGGCTAGGAAGTAAGTGTTTTCAGATTTTACTAGAGAACTGAGAACCGATAACTGAGAACTGATAACTTTAAACTGCGCCACCACCGAAGTATCTTTCACATCTTGATAGCAACCTGGTTGGTTGAGTTCGTGAGAACTTAAACCTGTTCCAGCAGCAGGAGAGTATGGTTGAATGGTATGGCCTTTGTAGAGCAAACCTTTGGCATGGAAATTTTTAAGAATATGCCAAAGCGATTCTATATAGTTGTTTTCGTAGGTGATGTATGGATTTTCTAAATCTACCCAATACCCCATTTTCACGGTCAATTCATCCCATTGAGAAGTGAATCGCATCACCGTTTCACGGCATTTTTGGTTATAAGCTTCCACAGAAATGGTTTTGCCAATATCTTCTTTGGTAATGCCCAATTCTTTTTCAACCTGCAATTCTACAGGTAAACCATGCGTATCCCAACCACCTTTGCGTTTTACCTGAAAACCTTGTAAAGTTTTGTACCTGCAAAATATATCTTTGATGGTACGCGCCATCACATGGTGAATGCCCGGAGTTCCATTCGCCGAAGGCGGACCTTCAAAAAAAGTAAAGGAAGGAGCCCCTTCGCGTGTTGAAATAGATTTTTCAAACGTTTGGTTGGTTTTCCAAAAATCAAGTGTTTCTGAAGCCAGTTCAGAGAAATTAATGTTCTTGTGTTCTTTGTAGGATTTACTCATTGCTTTTATGCGTAAAATTTTTCTTTAACTGACCACTGTCTATATCTTCGTCGTCGTCTTCGTAATAGAAGTCTTCGTAATGTTCTAAGAACGAATCAAAGTCTTTTTCTTTTCTGCCTCGGTCAAAACTCATGACCAAACATGGCAATAAAGTAAGGTTAATGATTAAGGCGGTAAATAAGGTGATGGAAGTCAATAAACCCAGTGCAATGGTACCGCCAAAATTGGAGGCCACATAGATGATAAAGCCACAGAACAGTACTATAGAAGTATAAATCTGACTTGCGCCCGTTTCTTTGATACTGAGTAAAACGGCCTCTTTGATACCTCTTTTTTTATGGAATATTTCGTAGCGGTACTTGGCCAGGTAATGAATGGTATTGTCGACGGTAATCCCAAAAACGATACTGAAGATAATGGCAGTACTTGGTTTCAAAGGAATGCCAAAATAGCCCATGATGGCTGCTGTAATCAGTAAAGGAATGATGTTTGGAATCAGTGAAATCAAAATCATTCTGAAAGAAGAAAACAAAATTGCCATTAAAAATGTGCAGAAAAGGATAGACTGAAAGATACTTCCATTCAAACTTTGTATCAGCATGTTGTTGCCTTTCATGTACAAAGAAGTAGTACCTGTAGTGGTTACTTTCATGTCAGTACCGGCAAATATTTCTTTTATTTTAGGTTGAATGACTTGGTTAATCAAGGTGTCGAGTTTCAACGAACCGATGTCAGCTACTTTACAGGAAACCCTGATGTACCTTCCTGTAGAATCTACGAAAGCACGCAACATGCCCTGGTCTTTTTTGGCTTGTTTTCGCAAATACCTTAACACGAATGGCGCCTCAGAACTGTTCGGCATAGCGTATTGGTTGGTGTCGCCATCAAAATAGGTTTGACGTGCACCTTTCAAAAAGGTATTGATTGAAAGCGGACGAGAGACATTGGGCTGGCTGTAAAGGAAGGCTTCCAGCTCCGCAATTTTTCTGAGTGTTGAAAGTTTGTTGGCGCCTTTTTCTTTTTTGGTATCAATTACAAATTCCAAGGGCATAATGCCTTTAAAGTTTTCTTCGAAGAATGCAAGGTCGGGACGTAAAGTGAGCTTGGTAGGAATATCGTCCAACATAAACGAGATAGACCTGATTTTATAAATACCAACCACAGAAATGACCACCGCTAAAATACTCAAGGCATATACTTTACGGGAATGAAAAAGCGTAATGCGCTCCAATAAATCCAGGGTTTTATTGAGAAAATTGAAGTCAAGGTGTTTCAAATCTTTGGCCGAAGGTGCTGGCAAATACGCCAATACTGCCGGGATAAAAATCATGCTCATCAGGAAAGCCACCATGATGTTTAATCCGGCTACAATACCAAATTCTTTTAACAACGAAACGTCATTGTTGCACAACACCAAAAACCCAACTGCGGTAGTAGCATTGGTCATAAAAGTCACAAAACCTATGGATTTGATGATAGAGGAAATGGCTTTGTTTTTATCGCCTTCTTTCCTGAATTCCTGGTGGTATTTGTTGAATAAATATACAAAATTGGGAATGCCCGTGATGACAATTAAAGACGGTACCAAACCAGTAAGTAAGGATATTTTGTAACCAAACAACACGATGGATCCCATGGTCCAGGTGACGACTATGCCGACTAAGATAAGTGGAACAATTACCGCTTGTGCCGAACGGAAAAAGCTCAGTAAAACAACTGCAGAAATTAAGATGGACAAGAATAAAAATACTTTTAATTCCGAAGCAACCTCTTTGGCCATCACCGAACGGATATAAGGGATTCCGGCCAGGTGAAGTTCAATGCCTGTGTCTTTTTTAAAGGCCTCGCAGGCCTCAATAATCTTGTAAACCACTACAATTCTTTCAGGAGAATTGATAACATTTTTATTGATAGAAATTGCAAAAAGAATGGTTTTGTTGGTTTTATTCAACAGTTGGTCTTCATAGATCTTTGTTGCATTGAACTTGCGCAAAAAGCTGTCTAGCTGTACTTGTGTTTCAAGGGTTTTTGGGAAAATAGGAACCTGAATGAATCGTTTTGCAAGAGAATCTTTTTCCAGACTTTTAACCCTGGAGATAGACAATACATCATTTACACCTTTGATATTGGCAATGTCGTCGGCAAGTTTTTTGTATTTGTTAAAATTTTGAAGTTCGAATACGCGTTTGTCTTTTAGACCAACCACCACAATATTCCCATCCTCTCCAAAAGTTTTTTTGAAGTTATTGAGGTAGGCAAGATCAGGATCGTCTGGAGCAAGAATTTTGAGATAATCAAATGACATCTCAATTCCTCTGGCCACATAGCCCATATAAGCCGTTGAAAGCACGATAAATAGGAGTACTAAAAATCTAAATTTTATGATTGCCTCAGCAATTTTTGTCCACATTTTTTTGGAGGTTAACGGAGCTCCTAGCCAATAAAGGAATAGGCTAGTTTACAGTAGAGTGTATTCTGAATATGTTAGCACTGAATGGCAATTTTATCCACCCTATTTTGGTGGCGTCCACCTTCAAATGGGGTATTGATAAAAGTATCTACAATATTTTTGGCTAATTCAATGCTGATAAATCTTGCAGGCAAACAAACCACATTGGCATCGTTGTGTTGTTTTGATAAGCCTGCAATTTCAGTTTCCCAACAAATGGCAGCCCTTATGCCTTGGTGCTTGTTTGCGGTGATGGCAATTCCATTGGCGCTTCCACAAATCAATACACCTAAATCCGCTTTTTTGGCTTCAACAGCATCGGCTAGCGGATGAACATAATCAGGATAATCACAAGAGGCTTCACTGTTAGTTCCAAAGTCTTGAACCTCAAAACCTTTGGTGTTTAAATAAGCAATAAGTTCAACTTTATAACCGTAACCGGCATGATCGGCACCAATAGCAATTTTCATAAGTTGATGTATGTTAAGTATGAACTTGCAAAATAACCGTATTTTTTTGAAAAATGGAATAAAATGGGGGAAGGTTTGGAATTATTTTGAAATAATGGCTTAAGATGGATTGGTGTAAAATGAAGTCATGAACAATATTAATTTTCAAAAGATTATACCGCCGAAGCGAGTGCCATAAAACTGATTTCAGTGGAGCCTTTTTTTAACAATGATTCAGCACAGGCGACCAAAGTTGCACCGGTGGTGAGTACATCGTCTAGTAGAATTAATTTCATTCCCTGTACTTTTTCATTGGCCGAAAATACAGTTTCTACATTGGTCCATCGGGCAAATCTTTGTTTGAGCGTTTGCGTTTCAGTCGCTTTTGTTCTGGTTAATAATTGGGTAAAAATGGGCAATCCACACGTTTCAGACATTCCCTTGGCAAGGAGTTCACTTTGGTTATAGCCTCGTTTTTTTTGTTTTGACTGATGAAGCGGTACAGGGACAATGCCATCGTAGTTGTCAAAACTTTTGTCAATGAGTTTTTTGCCCATCTTTTGTCCGAGGTACAAGGCGAGTTCCTGGTTGTTTTTATACTTGATTTCATCAACAAGATTTTGAACACTGTTTAGTTTGGCATATTGGTACAAAGCAACACTGGTATGGTAAGGAATTTTCCCCATAAATTTATTGCCCACAATAGTCTGATCTATAATGATGGGCAATGCTATTTCACAACTCAGGCAAATGTGCATTTCAGCTTTGGCCAAGGCTGTTTCACAGCAACAACAGGTGTCAGGATAAATAAGGGAAATAAAGTCTTGAAAGGAAGCAATGAGGAAGTTTTCAGATTTCGGTTCCGTGTTAAGAGGATTCACTTTAATAGGCATAAAAATGAGTTGAAAAATAATAGGTAGAAAAGGTGTAAGTTTTATGAATTGGCTTTTTGAGCAAAAAAATCATTAGGTTTATTTGACCCATTTTTTAGGATTTTCCTTATCGTGAAACAAAGCAGTAACCAATACTGTAAAATTTTGTTTATCAATAAAGTAGTGCAAACTATATTCAAACGCATGAATCGGAGCAGCCCTGTGTTGTTTGTATTTAGTTTGAAATCTTTCTGGAAATTTGTTTAAGCTTTTGGCTGTTTTATCAATGGCAATACTTAGCGCCTTACTTTGGTCGGTACATGTTCTTTATACCATTTAATAGCATTTATAATGTCTGCTTGGGCAGCATTTGAAATGACTATTTTATATTTCATTTTTGAGCTCTTTCATAAAAGTATCCCATTCTGTTACATCACTTGGGTTTTTCAAGTATTGACTTACACGTTCATCAAGTATTTTTTTTTGCTCCTTAGATAAAACCGATGTCTTTTTTTTAGGTATTTCCACTTTTATATTGAACTGTTTGAAAAGTCCCATAAAGGTGTCAAAATGCTTGTCAGGAAGAGAAATCATGAGTTGCTTTGCCATGGCTTTAGCGTTTTTGAATAATAGATAAGCTTGTCTAGTTGTTACAGGTGCCAGTAAATAATACACGATGGCTTAAATAATTGAATCAAATTTATAAAACTTTAACGGCAATATAAGTACAAATGGTTCTATTAATTATTTCCTCTTCCATGAGTATTTATTGCTCCAAAACAAAAAAAATTTATAAGCCTATAGGTTGATGGTCAAAAGAAGACCAGCAAAGGAGTAAGTTAGCACAGTAAGTGTTTTTACACTTATTCATAAATATCTTTTCTGTGTCCAGCATCAAGAATAAAAATAGTAAGTATAAAATCGTTGATATCGTAAATAATCCTGTAGTTGCCTTGTCTAATTCTGTATCCTGGTCGACCTTTTAATTTTTTAGCATCGGGAGGTCTTGGATTTAAAGTGAGCCCAAGAATGGCGTTTTTGATACGAGAATAATCAGGCTCTGGTATTTTTTCCAAACGTTTTTGAACCTGCTTTTCAATTAATAATTGATATACCAGCATCTATTTGCGTTTACGTTCAATAGCGTTAAACATATCCTGCGCAGGGATAAATTGGGTTTTCCCAGCTTTTATTTTATCATAAGCTTTAATAGCATCAAGTTCATCCAAGTCATCAATCATCTTTTCGTAAGATTTGAGTGGAAGAATCACAGCAATTTTTTTACCCTGATTGTTGGTGATGTATTGCGTTTTCATTGTTTGTCGTTTTATGCAACGCTGTAAACTAGTTTTTACAGGTGCCAGTAAATAATATACTAAAGCTAAATAATGAGTCAAATTTATAAAACTTTAACGGCAATATAAGTACAAATGGTTCAATTAATTATTGCCTTTCCCATGAGTATTTATTGCTCCAAAACAAAAAAATGTATAAGCCTACATGTTGAAA
>CALPQG020000077.1 GCA_943325655.2 Bifidobacterium breve
AACAAAAAGCAGATAGCCTTTTCATGATCGTTTCTAATAAATACAACCAGGGATTGGTTCGCAAACAAGATTTGAATGAGGCGGAAGTAAATACCATTAATTTTAAAGACAAAATTGAACAAGCAAATTTAAGCCTGCAACAACAATACATCACCCTTCAGGTGTTGTGTGAAACTGAAGACAGTTTAGTGGTGAATCATACCCTGATACAAGAAACTATTGACCAACAATTGAAAGCATTTGGGGATTTGAATGAAAAAAATGCTTTGCTACAACAATCATTTGCACATGCAGAATACAAAGCAGCATTATGGCAAAATATGCCAACGCTTTCCTTCGTGACCTCATTCAATTACCAAAACAACAGCAATTCTTATTTTTTAGACAATAAAAATCCCTGGATCAATAGTAATTTTTGGAGCTTGCGTTTGGCTTGGGATTTTCCAACAAATATCAACAAGTTGACGACTTTGAAATCAAACGCAATCAATTTAAATATTGCTGAAATCAATGCGAAGCATGCACAGTTGCAAACAAAATTACAAAATGAACAAATGGAACAGGATTATCAAAAGAGTGTTTCTCAATTCAAGAACAACCAATTGATATACCAACTGAAACTTGAAAGTTACCAAAAAAGTAAAAATCAGTTCGATGCCAATATTTTACCCTTAGACAAACTATTGATCGCACACAATGATTTATTGATCAGTGAAATCAATGTAGTGACTAGTCTTGCAGCGATTGCTTTTTACATATCAAAAATTGAAATATCAAACCAAGTTAAATAAGATGAAAAATAACTTCATTATTGTCTTTGCACTTTTTGTATTGGGTTGCAATAAGACACCTGAAAAAACAGTGAAACCTGTTTATAAACCTATCAATGAAATGGTTTTTGCATCAGGTATTTTAGAACCAAATGAAAAATATAACCTCACCGCACAAGCTGAAGGTTATTTATTGCAAATCAATTTTAATGAGGGCGATATTGTGTCTCTTCATCAAGTGTTGGGACGAGTAGAAAATAAAGCCAATGTTGCGAATGCCTTGTCTTCGAAAGAACAATTAAAAATTGCCCAACTCAATGCTTCCGACAATGCGCCTGCTTTGAAACAGCTGAAAAGTAACATCACTTTTGCAACTCAAAAACTACAACAAGATTTGCAACAATTGAAACGCTATAAAACCTTGTTAGAAAGCAATTCGGTCTCCAAAGTAGAGGTAGAAAATTTTCAAATAGCAGCCGACAACTCAGAAGCAAATTTAAAAGCACTCCAAGAACAATTCGAAAATGTGAAATTACAAGCCCAACAACAAAAAATTATCCAAGAAGCAGCCAATAACATCAATGTAACAAACCAAGACTATAACCAAATCAAAACCTTGGTGGCCGGAAAAGTGCTCAAAAGGTTTAAACAAACCGGTGATTATGTAAGAAGAGGGGATGTGATTGCCACTATTGGCAACACCAATTCAATTGTTGCCAAATTAAATGTAGACGAAAATAGCATCGATAAAATTAAGCTAGGACAAAAAACATTTATTCAATTGAATGTTCAAAAAGGGAAAAGTTACGAAGGAATTGTTTCTGAAATTTTACCCATGTTCGAGGAAAGTTCTCAGTCATTTATTTGCAAAGTTTCGTTTACCAAACCAATTACTTTTAAAATTACTGGTACCCAACTAGAAGCCAATATTGAAGTTGGCCATAAAAACAAGGCATTATTGATTCCTAGGAATTTGCTTGATTTTGGAAATAAGGTAAAGGTCAAAGGGAAAGAAAATCTTGTTGAAATTAAAACAGGTATTGTCTCCACAGAATGGGTGGAAGTATTGTCAGGTATAACTGCTGACGATGAATTACTGCCCTTAAAACCTTAATTAATTTGAATTCATTTTTGCAATGATAAGTATGTTGAATACTGGTTATCATTTTGAAATCACCAATTTTGTTTAAGTATTTATGTCTTAAAATATTGAATTTATGAAATACGCCATCAACTCTGAGATAGCCTTTACTTATATTACCTCCAATAAAAAATTGACCATGGTGGCCGCCTTAGGGGTGGTGCTTGGTATTGCGGTGTATATATTTATGAATTCAATGATGGCAGGTTTTGACAAACAAATCAATGACCTGGTTTTTAGATCAATTTCTCATATTCGCATTTTTAAAGATGATGAAGTGAGTCGTCCAATTCGTAATGCCGATTCGAGTGCCAGCTTAATTGTAAATCCCAAAGTTGTGCCTATTGTCAATACCATTTTAAACCCTAAAATGGTGATTAAGTTACTTGAAGCACAACCAGATGTTACGGTTGTTTCTCCTCAAATTAACGTGAGTGTGTTTTATAACAATGGTAAATCTCAAATTGGAGGGGCTAGTTTAGGTTTTTTACCCGAAAAAGGAAACCAAATGTATAACATTAAATCATTTATGGTGGATGGGAATTTCGATGACCTTAAAAATAACCAAAATGGTATTTTAATTGGTTCAGGTATTTCCAGAAAAATGAATCTCAATGTGGGTGACAATATTAGTTTGACTTCATCCAAAGGGGTAACCAAAGTGATGAATATTATGGGTATTTTTCAAACCAATAATTCAAGAGAAGATAAATCTCGTTCCTATATTAATTTACAAGCTGCCCAGCAATTGCTGCAACAAGGCGCTTCCTACGTAACGGATATCAATGTGAACGTAATCGATTATAGCAAGGCAGATCAATATTCTGCTTCTTTTTCTGCCTTAACTGGTTATAAAGCGGAAGATTGGAAAACGGCAAATGAAACACTTGTAGCAGGGGTTAGGATGCGTAGAATTGTGATTTCTTTCGTTTCTTATACCATTTTGTTGGTGGCAGGTTTTGGGATATACAATATCTTAAATATGACAGTAACCTCAAAAATTAATGACATTGCCATTCTAAAAGCCATAGGTTTTAAAGGGGGAGATGTCGTGAGGATATTTGTAACCCAAGCCCTTACGGTTGGGTTCATTGGGATTGTATTGGGTGTTTTTTGTGCGAGCATCTTGATATTTTGGTTACAACACGTATATATTGGCGGCGATATTGGCTATTTCCCAATTGATTTCAGTTTTATTGAATTCATGAAAGCAATTGGCTTGGGCTTTTTAATTACTTTTTTGGCTGGGTATATTCCTGCCAGAAAAGCGGCACAGGTTGACCCGGTAAGTATCTTTAGAAAATAAATTAGGAGTGGAGAGTTTTTGGTGTGAAGTTAAATTACTAAAAACGCAACACGCAACATGCATAACTTGAAGTATGGAAACTATTTTACACGCAAAAAATATCAATAAGTTTTTTCATGATCCTGTTGATTTTCAGGTGTTAAAAGACATTTCATTTGATGTCATTAAGGGAGAATTTTTAACCATAATTGGAAAATCTGGTTGCGGTAAATCTACTTTGCTCTATATTTTATCAACAATGGATACAGAGTATTCAGGGAATTTGACTATCCATAATGAACTGGTTACAGGATATAAACAGGATAAATTAGCTGCAATTCGTAACAACAAAATAGGGTTTGTATTTCAATTTCATTATTTGCTGTCTGAATTTTCATGCCTTAAAAATGTAATGATTCCGGCTTTAAAATTGGGTAAGTTTTCTACTGAAGAGATAGAAGCAAAGGCATACGAAAAATTAGACATCCTGGGTTTAAAAGACCAAGCATTGAAACCTGCAAGTAAGCTTTCAGGTGGTCAGCAACAACGCGTTGCCATAGCAAGGGCATTGATTAATGATCCTTTGATAATTATTTGTGATGAGCCAACCGGAAATTTAGACACTAAAAATACAGAAATTATTTTTGATATTTTCAAAGAATTAACGCAGTACCAAGGGCAAACAATAATTGCAGTAACGCATGACAATGATTTTGCAAAAGCGAGCGACAGAACCATCGAAATGCAGGATGGAAAGATCATTAATTGGGATTTAAAAGAAACAATTTAAGTTCGCTGTATAATCAGGTATTTTTTCTTGTCTTATCATGTAAAACCAAGTAATTTTGAAATCAAAAATTAAGATATGTCATTGAAATTAGAATCAAAACAAGCCCCCGTATTTTACTGGTTAATTATTGGGATAATCATGATTATCATTCAAATATTATTGGGAGGAATTACACGATTAACAGGGTCTGGTTTATCCATCACTGAATGGAAACCTATCCTTGGGATGTTGCCGCCGATGAATGAAAAAGAATGGCAAAATGCATTTGATATGTACAAACAAATAGGTCAGTACAAGCAACTGAATACCTATTTTACTTTGAGTGATTTTAAATTTATATTTTTCTGGGAATGGGCGCATCGCTTTTGGGGACGATTGATAGGAATTGTTTTTGCCGTTCCTTTTGTCGTGTTTTTAATTCAAAAAAGATTTAACAAACAACAAGTATTGCCATTGGTGATTTTGTTTTTATTGGGTGGTTTACAAGCAGCCATTGGTTGGATTATGGTGAAAAGTGGTATCAATGAAACCAGTTTATATGTAGACCATATCAAACTTTGTTTGCATTTTATTTCAGCCATGCTTTTATTGGCCTATACCTTTAAAGTGATGTTGAATTATTTGAAACCTAATTTTGGCTTTTCCATTTCAACATACAGTAATAATCTTTTAATCCTGATGTTGGTGCTATTGATCATACAATTGTGCTATGGCGCCTTTATGGCTGGTTTACATGCCGGCCCTATGGCGGCACGTTGGCCAATGTTGACTGCTGATTCTTTATTCCCTTCTGGAGGAGACCAACTAGGACTTATTAAGTGGATGAGCCATGGTATAAGTGTTCAATTTGTGCATAGAGGTTTGGCGTATTTATTATGTGTTTTAGTAGTAATTTGGTATTTCAAAAACAAAGCGCAAGGACTCACAACTTGGGCTTTGTGGTTGCCAATAGTCATGGTATTGTTGCAAACTATTTTAGGAATTATAACGGTGCTGTATAGTCCATTTAATCATGTCTTGATTGTGATGGGAACCCTACATCAGTTTGTCGCCATGTTGCTTTGGATGACCTTAACTGGCATTTTATTCTTGAGAAGGGAAGGGTAGCATTTCAAGCAACAATGCTATTGCAGTAACGATGTATGTCTTCAATTGGTTTGCTATGATGAGATGTTGATAATTGTTATTTAGGTTATGTTTCAGGAATTGCTTCCATGATACTTAATCTGTTACCTTCTATGTCTTTGAAAGAAACATAGGTGCCAAAACCTGGTATCAACGCTGGTTTACCTATGATTTTACCTCCTTCTGTTACTATTTTTCTCATGGCATTTTCAATGTCATCTACAGCAATCACTATGCTAGGATGTTTGTTGCGTTCTTTTGGCTTTTTAGGATAAAAGCCGCCATTGATACTTCCTGCTTGTTTGGGACGACCATTTTCATCCATCTCTGTGGTGGTAGCTAAAATGTAATTGCCCATTTCCTTTCCTAAAATTTGTATTTCCCAACCAAATACGTGAATGTAAAAGTCTGTTAGTTTCTGGGTGTCTTCAATTGGAAGCTCAAAATGAACTACGGGAGCTGGATGTTTCATTAGTGAAAAATTAAAATTGGTTGAAAGTATGTCATTAAAAAATTGAACAATGCTAAGGCTGTTTTCTGTTGCAAATTTGGTTTTAAAATATGGGGTATAAAATGATTTTTGATAACTTATTTATTGATATTTAATATGATTTATAAAATCTAGAAAGCATTTTCTACTTTCTACTTTCTTTTCCCTACTTTCTACTTTAGTTCGATTTTTTTTTATTACATTCAATTATGAAGGGTCTTTGTTAAAAATAAGGCATTGACCAATATTTACCCTTTTATGACGCATATATTTTACAAAAATCAATTATATTTGAAGCCTATATTGATTTGTCTAAAGGAAATTTCCCTGACTTGATAAAAATACATTATGAGCAAAATTTATATATTCGATACCACATTAAGGGATGGAGAACAAGTTCCAGGTTGTCAATTAACTACTGTTGAAAAAATTGAAGTAGCCAAAGAACTAGAGTTGTTAGGTGTCGATATCATAGAAGCTGGATTTCCTATTTCTAGTCCAGGTGATTTTCAGTCTGTGGTAGAGATTTCGAAAGCGGTTTCAGCCCCAACCATCTGTGCTTTAACGCGTGCTGTTCAAGGGGATATTGATTGTGCGGTACAAGCTTTACAATACGCCAAACACAAAAGAATTCATACCGGAATTGGTGCTTCTGATTTTCATATCTTGCATAAGTTTAACAGCACCAGAGAAAAAATCCTAGAAAGAGGCGTGGAAGCAGTAAAATATGCGAAGAAGTTTGTAGAAGATATTGAGTTTTATGCCGAAGATGCTGGTCGTGCCGACAATGCATTTTTGGCGCAAATGATTGAAGCCGTAATCGCTGCAGGTGCTACCGTGGTGAATATTCCAGATACCAATGGTTATTGTTTACCTGATCAATATGGCGCGAAAATCAAGTATTTGATGGACAATGTGAAAAACATTGACAAAGCCATTATTTCTGTACATTGCCACAATGATTTGGGTTTGGCTACTGCCAATTCTATTGCTGGTGTCATCAATGGTGCTCGTCAAATTGAATGTACCATCAACGGTATCGGAGAACGTGCCGGAAATACTTCTTTGGAAGAAGTAGCGATGGTATTGAAAACCCACAAATCATTAGGGCACCACACCGATATCAATTCTAAAAAAATATATGCTTTGAGTGGCATGGTATCTCGTTTAATGAGAATGCCTGTACAACCAAACAAAGCCATTGTTGGTAAAAATGCTTTTGCTCACTCTTCTGGTATTCACCAAGATGGGGTATTGAAACACCGTGAAAACTACGAAATTATCAATCCTGATGATGTGGGCGTTTTTGAATCTTCTATCATTTTAACGGCTAGAAGTGGGAGGGCGGCGATTAAACATCGTTTGGAAAAATTAGGATACAACCTTGAAACCATCAATATCGATGAGTTTTATGAGCGTTTCTTGGTATTTGCGGATGAGAAAAAAGACAATGTCAACGACCAGGATTTGGTGATGTTGATGGGAGGGACGGATGATAATATTTCTTCGAAAGGTATTAAAGTTACTTTGGTACAGGTGGTTTGTGGAGAACCACTTCGCCCTATGGCTACAGTAAAACTAAAAATCAATGAGGTTGAACATGAAGCCAGTGCTTCTGGCAATGGACCTGTAGATGCCGCCATTAAAGCCATTGATGAAATATTAAATAAAAAAATTAAGATAGAAGAGTTTGTGATTCAGGCTATTACTGGAGGTAGCAATGATGTTTCTAAAGTAAATATGCAGGTGAATTACAACAGTCAACTGTATTATGGTTTTGGTATCAGCACCGACATCGTAGTAGCATCTGTGAATGCTTATATTGATGCTGTGAATAAAGTAATTTAAATAGTTGTGAGTGTTGAATGTTTAGTTTTTAGTAAAAAACTCACAACTTAACACTCAACACTCAACATTAATAAAATGAAGCAATACCACGATTTGATGCAACATATCCTTGAAAAAGGAGTGAAGAAAGAAGACAGAACAGGTACAGGGACTATTTCAGTGTTTGGGTACCAAATGCGTTTTGATTTATCTGAAGGATTTCCTTTGGTGACTACCAAAAAGTTGCATACCAAATCTATCATTCATGAGTTGTTGTGGTTTTTGTCTGGTGATACCAATATCAAATATTTACAAGACAACGGGGTTAAGATTTGGGATGATTGGGCAGATGCAGACGGCAATCTTGGACCTGTTTATGGGCACCAATGGCGTTCATGGCCAACGGCTGATGGTGGTACCATTGACCAAATTGCACAATTGATTCACATGATCAAAACCAATCCGGATTCAAGGAGATTGATGGTCAGTGCTTGGAATGTGGCTGATGTGAATAAAATGGCTTTGCCACCTTGCCATTCTTTGTTTCAATTTTATGTTGCTGATGGTAAACTTTCCTGTCAATTGTACCAAAGAAGTGCTGATGTATTTTTGGGTGTACCGTTTAACATTGCGTCTTATGCCTTGTTAACCATGATGGTAGCCCAAGTTTGCGATTTAAAACTAGGTGATTTTGTGCATACTTTTGGCGATACCCATTTGTATTCTAACCATATCGAACAAGCAAATTTACAATTGTCAAGAGAGTTGAGGTCCTTACCAACAATGAAAATCAACCCAAATGTTAAAGATATATTTGCCTTCAAATTTGAAGATTTTACCTTAGAAGGGTATGATCCTCATCCACATATCAAAGCTGATGTGGCGGTTTAAAAATACTGGCATAAAAAAGGAGCTTTATCAGCTCCTTTTTTATGCTCTGAACAATTGAAACGCTGATTTTACGTTACCTTTTTTTACTATTAATTTTTTATCATGACATTTGTGAAATAGTTGCGGAGTTTTTTCCAATCGAGTTAGCAGCATTCTTTAGAAAATAATCAGTAAACGCATCATCATCGAACAACATTATAATCTCAATTTTGAATTTTTTCAAACATGAAATCAATTCAAAATTGAGCATTCAAAATTTTAAATTTGTTTTTTAAGTAGACCCAGTTTAACTTATTCTCCCTCAAACATTCCTTCAATCGCAGTATAAACCCTTTCCAGTTCTTCGTTGGTAATGATATAAGG
>CALPQG020000078.1 GCA_943325655.2 Bifidobacterium breve
GCTGCTTTAAAACCATTAATATTGGTTCTAGATGATTTATTGTGGGTTAATGTGATTGGAGAATATCAAAAGTATCCATCTAAAGGATAGTTTTTTTATATTTTTTAGGGTTCATTAAAAAATAGCATGAGCCACAAAATTTATGTATAGGATTTTTGGGGCAATTCCCGGGCTATCGGCCAATGTCGTTAAGTGAAGGAATTTTGTTACTTTAAAATCCGTGAAAATCTGCATCATCCGCTAAATCTGTGTGCAATTTGGCACCGTTTTTCAACGGGGTTCTTTGTCAAAAAATAATTCCCGCAATTGCGAGATGGAATGAATGCTACTTGGGCAAATTGAACAGGTTATCGCGAATATATCCTTCACTCAACGGTATTGATTTGTGAATAAGAATTTTACTCAAATGAAAATACCCTAGAAACATTAAAGCCTAGCATCAAATCCCCTTTGTTCCATAAACCTGATTGTCCTCCAATAAAAGAACGTTCAATCATCGTTGAATTATTGGTTAACATAATTTGAAATACATGCCCACCGGTTTCCAAATCAAAACCAACTGATAAAGAGTTGTATTTGTTATTGATGGCGGAAATGGTGCTTCTGTTGGCATAATAATATTCCACATTAAAAGAAGTTCTTTTAGTAAGCTTTAACCTTGAGCCTATTCCCAAACCGAAAATAGCATTTTTATCTGTAGAGGCAACCACTAAATTTTGATGGATATACGTCGGCATGATTTGTAAAGAAAATGCCTGGCTAAATTTTCGGGCAAGCAGCAATTGGTTGACATAAGACAACCTTGAATTGTTGGTAAAGTTTTGGGTTAAATCTTTACGCGTCATGGTAAACATGTCGGCACTTGTAAATAAGCTTACCGTAACAGGCATATTTTTAACCCCAGAGGATTGACGCAACAATTTAAATTTCCCAAACAAATTAAATGATTTTTGATAATTGGATCTCCCCAAACCTAGCATCATCCAATCGGTAAGCCCATATTCCAAACTTAAATACATATTGGCTTGGTCTAATCCCCAAAAATTTTGTGCGCCTGAATTTACGGTTCCAAATCGGTGGTGAATTCTGAAGTCAAGGTTGTTTTGTTTTACCTGTTCCACTGAATGTCCATTAATAATTCTGGAGGCTTTAAATGTAGCCGTAGCATAATCTGGTTCAGCTACCGTTTCGGCATTCATCAAACTGTCTAAATTTTGGGCATACATGGAAGAGGAAACTAAAAATGCAAGCAGGGTAATGCGTAATGTTTTTATCATGATGATTAATTATTTTGCCCTCCTTTATTTACCCAATTATTGATTTGTAAGATAGTGCAATCCTCTAATTTGGTTCCGTCTTTAGGCATAAAACCTTTATCTGAGGTAGGTAAATTGATTCTTTTCACAATTTCTGTCATGTTTGCCTTAACCATGTCATAACTTTCGAAATCACTATGACAAGCATAACAATTTGTTTTGAGGATGGCGGACATGTTTTTAGAATAAGTCACGGCAGCGGTGTCGCAGTCAACAACCGTAATTTTAGGTTTCAAATCTACCTCCTTTTGGTACAAACAGGACGTTAATGACACAAAAGACATGGCCAGTAGGAAAAGTTGTTTTTTCATGGGATATTCATTTGATGATGCTTAGCAACACCTAAGCACCATCAAATATAGGTTTATTTTTTAATTAATTTGGTTAATGCTTGTGCTGAACCGGTAGTAAGCACTAAAATATAATTCCCTTTTTCGACCGTTGACAAATCTAAACTTGTTTTTACTGCTCCAGCGGTTAATTTTTTAGGGATTGATTTTACGACTACTCCATTTGAATTCATCAATACAAAAGAAACCTCCTCATCTGCCTTTAAATCAAAAGCAACAGTTACAAAATCAGTTACTGGATTTGGATATACCTTTAATCCTGATTGCAAATCAATATTTTCAATTCCTGTAACTATTGCTGGTGTAAGCTGTTGCAAAGCAGTTTTATAGACATTATCTCCTTTATCTGGACCACCGCTACGATTGGCGGCAATACCAGCTGCATACATACTTACCACTCCCGAAGCAGGAGCTTTCCAATTAAAAGTAAATTCCGCTTTGTCAGTGGTGGTGACCGGGGTATTGTGGTAGGCATTGAAGTTTCCTGTTGAACCGATGTATTGGGCAACACTTACATTAGGGGAATTGACATTGGTAGACAAAGTTCCAATAGAGTTATTGGTGGATATGTTAGTAAAGGGTTTGGTAGCATCTAGGGCTTCAAAATCAAAGCCAAAATAACTGCAACCCACTTGATTCACCGTCACTGTAACCGAATATGTTTGACCCGCCACATAGGTATTGTTTACCAAAGCAGGACTCGTAGTAATAGCCACAGATCCTGGACCAGCATTGTCCGCCAAACCTCCCGCTCCGGCACCATGGCAACCCGATTGACTACACGTGTTTTCCCCTGGAGAACCAGCGACTCCCCTTATTCCACCTGACCTGTGGGTATTTTTAATGGCCGTGGTAGCTTGATAAGCCACTCCAAATACAATAGCCACGGCTACAGCAATAGATACGTAAATTTTTTTCATGTTTGATTTTTGTGAATGGGATAATTTAATACGAATACCATTACATACAGTTCATATTAAGAAAGTAAGCATGAATGCCATTTTTTTTTCAATGCTTTACCTTATTCATCAGAAAAGATTCCTTATTTCTGAAACTTAAGGGTATAATATTGGCCATTCATTTTCAGTCTAGCTACATATATCGCCGTTGGCAGTTCACTAACATCAATCAAAGCATTCACCTGATTTCCATGAAGCACCCGTACCCCATTCATATCAATAATATCAAATTGTAATGGCGTATGCATAGCATTCACAACGTGCAAAAAGCCATTTTGATAATACATTACCTTCATATTTTCTGTTTTATGGAGTAAAGTAATCAAAGGATTGACGGTCACTGGCAAGCTTAACATTGGAGATGCACCACAAGCGTTGATGGCGGCAACATTCATGTTCCCGGAAGTAGCATTGAAATCAAAATCCACACGAGTAGTCTCGGAATTGGTGTTGTTAAAACTTACCCCAGTGCCATCGTAAGTCCAGGCATAAACTTCGGTATTGGCTACAGGATTGATGGCATAAGCAATATCCTTTAGCCCCTCTGTTACAGTAGTCATTTGGCTTGTGAAACCACTAGGTTTTGAAGGTGCAGCAACTATGGTGGTGATGTTTAAAGATCCTAAAGCAGTAGCAGTGCTTGCACAAGCCACGTTTGACGTTAAGGTCACGTTTACCACATCTCCCGTTTTTACGATACCTGAAAATATTGCCGTATTATTTCCATTTTGGGGTATATTGTTGATTTCCCAAGCATACGTTGGAGTTGATCCTCCATTGACTGGAATAGCAGTAAAGCTTGTATTGGCATTGGCACAAACGGGCATATAAGGCGTAGTAACACTTACCGTTGGGGTAATGGCAGGAGTGACCGCAACCGTTAAAATGCTTTTTTCCCCTGTACCACAAGTATTGCTTGGCGTTACCGTCACGTCCCCTGAAGTAGTTCCAAAAGTAAGCGTAATGGCATTGGTTGTACTTCCGGTGGTAATACTTGCTCCGGTAGGTACAGTCCAAACATACGTTGCACCAGTAATAGGTACAATCGAATAACTGGCACCTGTTTGATTGGCACATACGGTAACAGGACCAGTAATTGCATTGGTGTTGGTAATGAGAGGATTGACTGTTATTGATGCAATACTCGCAGTGCCATTGCCGCAAGCATTGCCAGGTGTCACGGCAATATTTCCTGAAGTAGTGCCCATGTTCACGGTAATCGTATTGGTATTGTCCCCAGCAGTTAGGCTTGCCCCTTCGGGAATGGTCCAACTGTAAGTACTGGCATCGTTTACACTTGCAATACTGTAACTTAACGCTGTTTGATTGGCACAAACAGATGTTGTTCCAGTAATCACACCGGCAGGATTTGGTAAAGGATTCACGGTGATGCCTAAAGATGATGAGGTCCCATTTCCACAAGCATTGTTGGGCGTTACGGTTATATTTCCTGAAGTATCGCTCCAATCAACAGAAACTAGCATAGAACCATTTCCTGAAATAATGCTGGCGCCAGCAGGTGCTGTCCAGGTATAAGCAGTTGCCCCATTTACAGGAAGGATAGAATAAGATTCACCCAATTGATTCGCACACACCGTCGTATTTCCTGTGATAGTGCCCGAAGCATCTGGTACGGTATTGATTGTTAATGCCAACGTTTTCGTATTGCCAGTTTCACAATTGTTAAATGGTGTCACGGTAATATTCCCACTGGTGGCACCAGCGGTAAGGGTAATGCTATTGGTATTGTTTCCGGAGGTGATATTGGCACCAGCAGGTACTGTCCAGGTATAGCCTGAAGCACCACTCACGGTATTGATTGAATACATTAACCCCGTTTGATGTTGACATACCGTGGCATTGCCAACAATATTATCCAACACTACCAAACCTCCAACACCGATGGCTACGCTTACCGATTGAGGAACTGAATTTCCACAGGGACCAATGGCAATCACTTGCACATCTCCTGAGGTAGCATTTGTGGCAAAATTAGCGGTGATAGCATTGGTCGTTCCACTCAATGTTACTCCCGTTCCAGTATAAGTCCATTGGTAAGACACCGCACCTGAAACGATGGGCACAGCAAAAGCGACATTGTTGGTATTTGGACAAACAGCGGTAGTACTTTGTGTAAACACCCCAGGTTGTGGTAAGGCTCCATTCACAGTAATAGGAGTTGTCACCGTATTGCTGACACAAGTTCCATGGAATGCTTTAACGGTCAATTGGCCACTAAGTGATCCTGTAAAATCAACTGAAATGGCATTGCTCGTGGCCTCAGTAAGGATTGTGGCCCCCGTGGGTACCGTCCAACTATAAGTGGTAGCATTGGTTACGGTAGGAATATTATAATTTTGTGTACTGCCTTCGCAAACCGCAGCAGGACCAGCAATGCTCTCTGCGATGACAGGTATTGCATTCACCGTAATGTCAAGTGTAGTTCCTACACCATTGCCGCAAGCACTTGTTGGCACCACATTTATATTGCCACTCGTAGCAGCAAAATTAACTGTGACCGTATTGCTATTGTTGCCAGAGGCAATAGTTGCGCCAGTGGGTAAAGTCCAGGTATAGCCAGTAGCACCATTCACGGAAACCAATGAATACGTAACATTACTTTCGTTGGCACAAACAGTACTCAAGCCTGAAATGCTTCCTGCATTGTCAGCACCATTGGTTACGTTTACCGTTAATGATGAAGCAACAAGAGCATTCCCACAATTGTTTGAAGCCACTACCGTTACATTTCCACTGGTGGTTCCCATCAACACAACGATGGTATTGGTTCCAGCGCCATTAGTAATAGCTGCGCCGACAGGAACAGTCCAAGTATAAGCACTGGCGTTTGGAATACTTGCCACGGAATAAGTGGTAGATTGGTTTTGACAAATGGTAGTTACACCAGTAATGATTCCGGTATTGGTTGGAATGGTCGTAACGGTAACACTCAAAGAAGCAGTAGTTCCATTCCCACATGTATTGCTTGGCGTAACACTTATGTTACCTACCATGGCAGTACTAAAATTCACACCAATAGTATTGGTTCCTTGTCCGCTTACAATCGATGCTCCTGAAGGAACGGTCCAAGTATAAGTGCTTGCCCCTGCAGCAGCAACTACGCTATACGTTTGGGCAAGGCCTGTACAAACAGCAGTATTACCAGTAATTGCCCCAGCAGGATGAGGCAAAGGATTTACAGTAATGGCCACCGTAGTAGCCGTACCGTTTCCACAACCATTAGAAGGTGTTACGGTTAAATTACCAGCACTTGCACCGGTATAATTGACCGATATAGAAATTGTTCCCTGCCCACTGACAATGCTTGCTCCGGTAGGTACCGTCCAAGTATAGGTATCGGCACCAGAAACTGCCTCGAGGCTATATTGCTGCATTGTTCCTGAACAGACGGTTGTATTTCCAGTAATTGCCCCAGCAGCGCCAGCAGTACCCGTAATGGTCAAGTAATTTGTTTTGGTATTGGTGTTAGATCCATACGTATTGGTAGACGTAAGGACTACCGTTTTTGTACCTGTTAAGGAATAAGTTACCGTTATCGGACCTTTGCCGGTGGCAGTGGCAGGAGTAGCATTGGCGCCAAAATTCCATGACCAAGATGTCGCCGTTCCTCCCGAAGTGTCGGTAAAGATAATTTGTTCGCCTGTACATGCCGTTGTTTTATTGGCTGTAAAATTAGCCACTGGAGTATTGGTAGTACATTTGGCGTTTGAAGGAGCAATAACCACATCAATGGGAGTACGACCGCAAGTATTCCCTACGGTCACTTTAAAATTGGTAAAGAAACCATAGTCACCACTCACCACATAATTATCTCCATAAGGAACTGTCCAATCCCAATAGGCTTCGCCATAAACAGTTAATACGTTTGCAATACTGTAATTGGAGGCTGGCGTCACATCTACCAAAGCAGTAGAAACAGTACCTACAGTATTGATATAATACGTGCCTGCGCTTAATGAAAAACCAAGGGATAAAGTATTGATTCCGGCTGATAAGGCTGAAAAAGTTTTAGAAGCTACCAGGGTTACGCCATCAATGGACACAATATTGATTTTTACATCCCCTCCACCCACGTTAACCGTTACCGCATCAAGCGTTAAACTGGTTAAAGCATCAAACTTGGTGGCGTAAACATTGGCATCTTGTTGCCATCCATTATTTTGAAAAGCAGTACGCATGGTAGTATAGCTTGTTGCCGAAGCTCCATGAGGTTGGATATAATAAGTAGTATTGGTAGAAATGGATGGTGCATAAGAGGTGCTATTGGTCTTTACCGCCGTTCCACCACTTGCCGCAGTAAACCAATCAGCGGCAATACTGGCGGTTAAATTCGCGGTACCTGCAGCACACAACGTATCATTTTTAGGAACAGGTAAAGAAGACGACACCGTGGCAGTGCCAGATACACTTGCACACCCTGTTGCATTTACGGTTACAGTATAAGTACCCGCTAAAGCGGCGGTATATGCTGTAGAAGTTGCACCAGCAATGACCACATTGTCTTTTTCCCAAACAAAGGTTTTGCCTGTCACATCACTTCCTGAGTTTAAGGTGACCGTTATAGGATTACATAAATGATAGGGACCCCCTAAATTGACAGCAGGCATAGTGCCTGAAATTATCACTTCATCAAATTTAGTACATGATTCTTGTGTTACTTCCACCCTATAGGTTCCCGCGCTGGTGATAGTGTAGGTGTTGGCACTAGCACTGGCATTCACGACAATGGCGCCATCTTTTTTCCAAGTAAAAGTTCTCCCCGTTGCGGTAGCTATGCCCGAATTTAAAGTAATGGATGCTTGCCCACAAATAGATTGATTGGCACCAAGTGTTGGCGTTGCAAAGACACAAGAGTAACTCATGACATTGCTATACATACTGCCTAACAACGAATATTCATCGTTACGATCATGCACCAATTCCCAAGTCCACAAGCCAGCAACTGCTTTGGGCATTAAGTAATCTGCTTTGGCTTTTATCAAAGGATCAGAGTTGTAATAATATCCACCATAATACCCATCAGCATCGTTATAATAGGAGGCAGGACTCGCCGAAGAGAATGAATTATAGGCCGTTCCACCATTTTCGTAAAAAGGAATTGCAATGACTAGTTTATTTGCCGCTACCCCTTTACCTGCAACCCCTGAACCCGGAATACCCGTTGTCCAATGTAAAAAGGCATTTTGAGCCATGGTCATAGACGAAGCATTTGGTCCACCACAATAACTACAGTTGCCATCGTCAAAAGCCATAGGCATCACATAATCCATTACCCCTAAAAAGGTACTATTGATGCCATCATTGTTCCAAATTAATGGCGCTACAGCACAGGTTAAATACACTTTATGTCCCAAAGTTATTTCCGCTTGGTCTAAGGCCGCACGAACTTTTACGGCTAAATCCGCATAATTGACAGCTTCTGACCCCTCTGGGAATTCCCAATCGAGGTTAATGCCATTTAAATCATAGGTGGTCACCAGGTTGTTGCACGTAGTCGCAAAATTCGTTCTGTTGGTCTCCGTCGATGTACAGGTAGACCATCCCGTACTACCTTGTGTAGCGCCACCAAAAGAAAGATGAACCCGCACATTGTTGGTCTTACCTTTTGTAACCAAAGTGGTCAACCAACTCTCATTGTTCAAAGTATATCCGCCAGTGCTTGTTGGTTCAGCAAAGGCATAAAACAAATCAGTCATTTTTGTCCATTGCAAATTGTCCATGCTCGAAGAGGCATACCAATTGGGATAAAAGCCGCCAACTATTTGGGCTTGACATTCATTGCCGGGTGTGAAGACCAGTGTAAATAGAGCGATTGCAATTGCGTGAATGGATTTAATCATGTAATTAAAAGAGAAGTATGTGCATTAGGGTGATAAA
This sequence comes from Bifidobacterium breve, assembly GCA_943325655.2. GTDB lineage: Bacteria > Bacteroidota > Bacteroidia > Cytophagales > UBA9547 > CALPQG02. The sequence continues at coordinate 8,524 of CALPQG020000078.1, forward strand.
CAAAACAAAAATAAGAAATTAAGAATTTAGAATTATAAAAGTTTCAACAATTTGTTATAAAATAGAGAAAGCCTCTCGAAAATTAATTCGAGAGGCTTTCTCTATTTTGCTTACTGGAAAAATTGTAAACTGTTCACCGAAAACTAC
>CALPQG020000079.1 GCA_943325655.2 Bifidobacterium breve
CAGTGTACTAAATGCGGTTTTTAAGAATTGTTTTTTCATGGTATAAAGGTTTTTTGTATAAATTTTTGTGAGCGTTTTATAGAGTTGTATGTCAATAAAACAAACTTAAACTTTATTTTATTAATTACAAAATTACAAGTATAAATACACTTACAGTATAGGAAAGAACAATAGATACAAACAATTGTAGTTGATTGGTATATATACAATGCTCATCTTTCTCTATTATTTACCGAACATCAATGAGGTTCTGTATAAACGAGTTGTTTTTTTAACGATTAGTTGAATAATTCAGGAAATTTGCTCGGATTTGTTTCTGCCATCATTGCGTAAACAGTTTCGAAAACATCCTCAGCATTTGGTTTAGAGAAATAATCGCCATCACTAGAATAAGCTGGGCGATGCGCTTTAGCAGAAATTGTTCTCGGCGCTGCGTCCAAATATTGATACGCACCTTGTTTCTCTAAAACATGTTGCATCATATAAGCGGAACCACCTCCGGGTACGTCTTCATCTGCAAAAATCACCCTATTCGTTTTCTTCACTGACCCAACAATTTTATGATGAATATCAAAAGGCAATAAGGTTTGAACATCAACCACTTCGCAGGTAATTCCAAAGGCTAACAACTGATTTACCGCTTCCATCACTATCCTGCACATTGATCCATAAGTAACAATGGTAACATCATTTCCTTGATTGATTACTTCAGGAATTCCCAATGGAACCGTAAATTGACCAACGTTAGTTGGGATTTTTTCTTTTAGTCTATAACCATTCAAACACTCAATGATCAAAGCGGTATCGTCGGACCGAAGCATGGTATTGTACATCCCTGCAGCCTGCGTCATGTTACGAGGTACCAAAACATAAATCCCTCTGATTGCTCCCAAAATCATACTGATAGGAGAACCGGAATGCCACACACCTTCTAAGCGATGTCCGCGAGTCCTGATAATCAATGGCGCTTTTTGTCCTCCTTTGGTACGGTATTGTAAAGTTGCCAAATCATCAGACATAATTTGTATGGCATAAAGCAAATAATCAAGGTATTGGATTTCAGCAATTGGTCTTAATCCTCTCAATGCGGTTCCTATTCCTTGCCCTATAATCGTCGTTTCACGAATTCCTGTATCGGTTACGCGTAACACACCATATTTTTCCTGAAGGCCTTGAAAAGCCTGATTCACATCTCCAATATTCCCCACATCTTCTCCAAATGCCATCACTCTTGGATCCTGTTCAATGGCTTTATCGAAACAAGCACCCAGCACTTCTCTCCCATCCACTTCAGGAGTATTTTCATCAAAAATAGCTGCGACCACAGGTACTTTTAACGCCGAATCAGATGATTCACTGTACAAATGAGAACTGTAAAGTTCTTCGCACTCTGCCTGAATTTTAGTAATCCAGTCAAGCATCGCGGTTTTGGCAGGATGTTGAATGGTTCGAACTTCTCTTATTGCTTTACGCATTGCACGTAAAGAATCCATTCGGATTGGATTTAATGTTTTTTCTAAACCATCTTTAATCGTTAAAATGGCAGTATTGTTTAAAGCTTCTCCAGCTACTTTTAATATTTCAACTGCTTCAAGATGAGGCTTATCTACCCACGACCTAAAATCAATCCATGCTTCATTTTTTGCATTAATTACATTCTCTTTGGTGGCATTGTCAATGTCATCTAATTCAGCATCGTTGGCAAATCCTTGTTCAACAATCCACTCACGCATTTTTTTAATGCAATCATATTCTTTTTCCCAGTCGAGTCTTTTAGCTGATTTGTAACGTTCATGCGAACCGGAAGAAGAATGTCCTAATGGTTGCGTGATTTCAGAAACATGCATCACAATTGGAACATGCTCTTCACGGCAAAGTTTAACGCTCTCTTGGTATACCCTGCACAATTCGGGATAATCCCAACCATTTACTTTATAAAGTTCACAGCCCGTTTCATAACTGGTTCTTTTAAACCCTTCCAACATTTCGGAAATATCACCTTTGGTAGTTTGGTATTCCTGAGGTACAGAAATACCATAACCATCATCCCAAACGGAAATGATCATTGGAATTTGCAATACCCCGGCAGCGTTTACCGCTTCAAAAAAAACACCTTCAGCGGTTGAAGCATTACCAATAGTTCCAAAAGCTACTTCATTTCCCTGGTGAGAAAAATCAGTAAACTGATGTAAATCTGAATTTTGTCTATACAATTTCGAAGCATAAGCCAAACCAACCAAACGAGGCATTTGCGCGCCAGTACAAGAAATATCGGCGGTGGTGCTTTTTAAATCTGTCAGTTTTTTAAATTTCCCTTCTTCATCCAAAATTCTGGAAGCAAAGTGAACATTCATCAACCTTCCTCCTGAGGATGGCTCGTGCGCAAGGTCTGCATGGGCATACAACTGTGCAAAAAATTGTTGCAAAGTCAATTCCCCAATGGCAAACATAAATGTTTGGTCACGGTAATAGCCAGACCTAAAATCACCTTTTTGAAAAACTTTGGCCATGGCAATTTGAGGAATTTCTTTTCCATCCCCAAAAATCCCAAATTTGGCCTTCCCCATAAATACTTCTTTTCGACCAACAATACTTGCATGTCGGCTTTCACAAGCAATCCTAAAGTCGTTTAACACTTCTTCTTTGTTGAATGTCATGGTCGAATTTGAGGTGGAGGTTTCCAATAGCTTATTTTTTTATAGGGTTATGAACTTCAAAAATAAGCAATAAAAGATGATAATAGAATGTTTGTTTTCTATTTTTCTAAATTGGGTATGGGTTACTTGAACTTAAGATTCTTAATTTGAATGTTTTTATTTTAGAATCTTATTATTTTCACGAAAAACAGTACACATTTTAAACCAGATAACCATTTTGACAGGTAAATATTTTATTAATTCCACCCCATAGCTAAATTGCAAATCATTATTGACTTAAATGTTAAATTGAAGATACACTATAAATATACACTAAAAACATACACCAAATATCCCCAAATGGATTTCAAAAGTTCTCCTTATGATTAACAAAAAAATACCTATGAAATATTTCAACAACATTTTAACGTATTTTAAAGATATGTAAAACCAAAAAATATTTTTTTATTGTACACAATATATAGCTCAAAAAACTCAGAAATGTACTCAGATTTTGTATTTTTGGACAAATTGAATTAAACACAAATTTTTATGGCCATTGAACTAAACGAGCAAACCCCAAGACATAAAGCCTTACAAATAAATCTTGATACCCGCACGTATGGAACATTTGCGGAAATAGGTGCTGGTCAAGAAGTTGCAGCTTTATTTTTTAAAGCCGGAGCAGCTTCAGGTACTATTGCCAAAACCATGTCAGCGTATGACATGACCTTTTCAGATGCAATCTATGGCAAAGAAGAAAGTGGGCGGTATGTGTGCGAAAGCCGTCTTGAAAAAATGCTCAGGAAAGAATACACTTTACTCGAAGACAGGTTAAAAGCCGTAAGACCTGACGACACTTTATTTTTTGCAATGGCAGACACCGTGGTTTGTCTCAATTTTAACAAAACAAATCAAGGTCATGGCTGGCTTGGTGTAAGGTTTCAGTTGGAACCAAACTCCCCTCCTAACGACCTGGTTGTACATGTAAAAATGTTGGATACCGACTCCGCACTGCAACAACAAACGATAGGTATTTTAGGCGTTAACATGGTGTATGCTTGTTTTTACTACAACGAAACACCAGAACAAATGATGATTTCATTGATGGACAATTTAGGTCCTGAAAGAATTGAAATTGACATGTTTAAACTTACCGGACCAAACTTTAAAGGCGTTGACAACCGCTTAATGGCCCTAAAATTGGTTAAAAATGGATTGACTAATGCAGCGCTCTTTTCTCCCAAAGGAGAAGTATTACAACCCTCTGAAGCACTTTACAAAAAAAACATATTGGTAACTAGAGGGCGTTTTCGTCCGCTGACCAAAGTCAATGAAGACATGTTTGAAAAGTCCTACCAACAATTCAAAAATGAAACTTCAGTACATGGTGAACCCATTATTGAACTGGCAGAACTTACCCTGATCAGTTTAAGAGAAGAAAATGATGAAATCAATGAAAAGGATTTCCTAGACCGTGCAGACATACTGTGTGCCACAGGTAAAAATGTTTTGATTTCCAATTACCATGAATATTACAGACTGGTGACTTACCTGTCTCAATATTCAAAACTAAAAATCGGCATAGTACTCGGAATGCCAAGTTTATCTCAAATATTTAACGAGAAATTTTATGCCAACCTTAAAGGTGGAATTTTAGAATCATTTGCACAACTGTTTAGCCGTAATGTAAAACTCTATATTTACCCGACTTTAAACAAAGATTTCAGTCCAATAACCAGCGGAAGAGATTATAAACTTCCAGCGAATCTGATTGATTTGTATGAATACCTTTGGGTAAATGACAAGATTGAAGACATCTCCAATCCAAACGTTGAAAACCTGGGAATTTATTCTGATGAAGTACTCAAACTCATTCACGAGAGAAATCCTTCATGGGAAAAGTACGTCCCTAAACACGTTGCAGAAGCCATTAAAGAAAAACATTTATTTGGTTATTAACCCAATACTATGTTTAACAAAAAACTCTTTTGAATGAATCATTCTAAGTGCATCCAAACTTAAAAAAGTTTAAGCCTACTGATTAAGCCCAAACACAACGCAATGAAAAGGACAAAAATTAAAGCTTTATTAACTTCCACAGCTTTCGGCGAGGAAGTAGTTGTCAAAGGCTGGGTGAGAACAAAAAGAGAAAACAAAGAAATTGCATTCATTGCATTGAACGATGGCTCCATCATTACCAATATTCAAATTGTAGTTGATGTTGCCAATTTTAATGAAACCATACTCAAACAAATCACTACAGGAGCGGCAATTTCAGTAACAGGAAAACTCATCGCATCAGGAGGAAAAGGACAATCGGTAGAAATTCAGGCTACTGAAATTGAAGTTTATGGACTTGCCGACCCTGAAAAATATCCATTACAACCCAAGGAACATTCCTTGGAATTTTTAAGAGAAATTGCCCACCTGCGTCCAAGAACAAATACTTTCAGTGCCATTTTAAGAATTAGGAATACCATGGCTTTTGGCATCCACAAATTTTTTAACGAAAGAGGTTTTGTGTATTTACATACCCCAATCTTAACGGCTTCTGATTGTGAAGGCGCTGGAGAAATGTTCAGGGTGACCACTTTAGACCCAATCAAACCTCCGCTTACTGATGTAGGAACAGTAAACTACAAAGAAGACTTTTTTGGGCGTCAGGCAAATTTAACCGTTTCAGGGCAGCTCGAAGGAGAATTGGGTGCCATGGCGCTTTCAGAAATTTATACTTTCGGCCCAACATTTCGTGCCGAAAATTCAAATACTGCGCGTCATTTAGCTGAATTTTGGATGGTAGAACCTGAAATTGCCTTTGCCGATCTTGAAGACAATATGAACCTAGCGGAAGATTTTTTAAAATATTTGATCCACGAAGCGTTGGAAAATTGTCAGGAAGATTTGGCATTTCTTGACCAAAGATTTACCAAAGAAGAAAGCAAGAAAAAACAAGAAGACCGCAGCGAATGGGGCTTGATCGAAAAGCTCAAAATTGTACTCGAAAACAACTTTGAGCGCCTTACCTATACCGAAGCTGTAAAAATACTGGTAGATTCTAAACCAAATAAGAAAGGACAATTCAAATACCCTATCAGTTGGGGGACGGATTTGCAATCAGAACACGAGCGTTACCTGGTCGAAAAACATTTCAAAAAACCGGTAATCTTAACCAACTATCCACGCGAAATCAAATCGTTCTACATGAAACTGGACGAAGATGGAAAAACCGTGCGCGCGATGGATGTATTGTTTCCTGGAATTGGCGAAATCATTGGCGGTTCTCAAAGAGAAGAAGATTTGGACAAACTTGTCATGAGAATGAAAGAAGTTGGTTTAAAAGAAGAAGACCTTTGGTGGTACCTCGACACCCGTAAATTCGGCACTTGCCCTCATAGCGGATTTGGACTTGGCTTTGAAAGACTTATTTTGTTCATCACCGGAATGGGGAATATCAGGGATGTTATCCCATTTCCAAGGACCCCTCAAAATTGTGAATTTTAAAATATTTATATATTCGCAATTCAGATAACACTTACTAATTCACCGATAAAAGACGGTAGAGTTGTAACTTGTAACCTTTATTAGTATCGTTATTATATACTGTTACCCAAATTTATTTGTATTTTTGCTAAAACATTTATCTATGGTTGTGATTATTAAAACGTTAGCAGATATCAAGCATATCAAAAATCAACTATCCAAAATTAATAATATTAAAGCATTCAATGCTCAGAAATTTTGTGGTGTTGTAAAGCTTAAATCTTCTCCTATTGATATTCAAAATAAGTTAAGGGATGAGTGGAACTAAGTTATTAATAGATACCAATATTGCTTTATATTTATTGGGAGGTAACCAAACAATACAAGCAGTATTAGATAAAAACACAATTTTCATCTCTTTTATTACTCAACTTGAATTGTTGGGTTATAAGGGAATTACAGATTTAGAAAAAAATCAAATTAAAAACTTTATTAAAGATTGTGTTATAATTGATATTAATGACGAAATCAAAATTAAAACAATTGAAATTAAAGAAAAAGTAACCATTAAGTTACCAGATGCAATTATTGCTGCAACATCAATAGTTTTTGATTTACCATTACTTTCTGCAGATAAGGGTTTAATAAAAATAGAGCACCTTAACTTGATACTTTTTGAAGATTAATCCCATTTCCAAGAATACTTCAAAATTGTGAATTTTAAAATAGGGATAAATAATAATCCAACGCTATATTTGCTATTCAATTAACTAAACTAAATATATAATGTCAAGAATTCATTTGCTTATCAGTTTAACAATTTGCGCACTTTTGATGTCTTGTGGCAACGAAATAAAACCCCTTGAAAGATTTGACAACGAAGCCTGGAAAGTGGATAAAAATGGTTGTCAGGGCAAAAGGGCAAAACTTCACAATGCCATTCTTACCCAACAAAAAGAATTATTGAACCACACCCAAGAAGAAATTAACCATTATTTGGGCATGCCCGACAAAAATGAATTGATGGAAAGAGGCCAAAAACAATTTATTTATTACTTTGAAAATGGACCAGATTGCCCCAATAAAAAGGGACAGTCTCAAGCGATATATTTAAGATTTAGCGCACTAAACAACCTCTATGAAGTATCTGTACAATAGCACTTTACTGACAAAAATCAAGATTTTATTTTAACTATTTTTACATAATTTTCACTATTTTTGTGTTTAGATTTTTATCACCATGGGAAAAACACTTGTTCGTTTTGATTGGGCCATGAAGCGACTGCTTCGGGACAAGGCAAACTATGTAGTATTGGAAGGTTTTTTATCCGAACTTTTAAAGTTCGATTTAAAAATAGACCTGATAGGAGAAAGTGAAGGCAACCAGCAAAATGAAACCGATAAATTTAACCGTGTTGACATTTTAGCCCACACTGCTTCAAATGAAATCATCCTTATTGAATTACAAATTGATAGTGAAATAGATTATTTTCACAGAATGCTTTATGGCGTCAGCAAAGCCATTTCGGAACATATCAAATTGGGGGAAGCTTACGAAAAAATCAAAAAAGTATATTCTATCAATATTGTATATTTCCAATTGGGGCAAGGAGAAGACTATGTCTATCACGGAAAAAATGAATTTAGAGGTATCCATAAAAATGACTTACTAAGTCTGAATCACCAACAAAAGGAAAAATATACCCTACGCCATGTTCATGAAATTTACCCAGAATATTACATCCTTAAAATCAATGATTTTAATGATGTAGCAAAAGACGGATTGGACGAATGGATATATTTCTTGAAAAACAATGAGATTAAAGACAGTTTCAATGCAAAAGGATTGAAAGAAGCACAGGGCACATTGGCTTACGACAAAATGAATAAAACAGAAAAAGAAGCCTACCAGCACCACCTCGAAAACAGTATGTACACGGCAAGTATGCTTGAAAGCGCAAAGTTTGAAGGAATATTAGAAGGTAAACTGGAAGGTAAACTGGAAGGTAAACTGGAAGGTAAATTAGAAGGTAAATTAGAAGGTAAACTGGAAGGTAAACTGGAAGGTAAATTAGAAGAGAAAATGAATATTGCTAAAAACCTACTCAAACTAGGATTGTCTATTGGTGACATTTCAAAAGCAACTGGACTAACAGAAAATCAAATCAAAGAAATTTAATTACTCCATAAAAGATTAACAAAAATCAATTCTATCAATCCACTTATACCCATAAATGAACGGACTTTGTACCATTTCAATGCTGATACGTTCTAATTCATTCATGACATTTGATTGGTATAGTCACTTACATTTGAAAAAGCTTACGACAAAATGAATAAAACAGAAAAAGAAGCCTACCAGCACCACCTCGAAAACAGTATGTACACGGCAAGTATGCTTGAAAGCGCAAAGTTTGAAGGAATATTAGAAGGTAAA
>CALPQG020000080.1 GCA_943325655.2 Bifidobacterium breve
CTTAATTATTAGAGATTTGTGTACAACTTGTAATCAGTAGGTCGTTGGTTCGATCCCGACAAGAGGCTCTGGAAATCAGTAATTTAGACGACAATTTCATTGTCGTCTTTTTTATTGTCATACCTTTTAGCCTACTTTTTTGCTATTACAACTTAACGCCATTCTACAACCTACCTTTTTTTAACAAAAAAATCCCAGCATTCATAACAGGCTTCATTTTAATCAATAAGAAAATGGCTCTGCATAAATGTTAAACCATATATTTCATTAAATTGCTTACTTATAAAATTTTAAACTTCATTAGCAAAATGCCTTTTAACGAAAATTCAAGAGTAAAGCTACCCGCTATTCTGCATTTATGCCGCTTAGGTTATCAGTATTTGTCATTGAAAAATGCGAAATACGATGAGCAAACCAATATTTTTACGGACATTTTTAAAGAAAGTATTTCAAGAATCAATCCTGACTTAACGGAATTAGAGGTTAAAAGAGAATTCGATAAAGTTTCGCTTACACTCGAAAATGAGGATATTGGTCAAGCTTTTTACAATATGCTTACTTCAAACAGTGGCATAAAGTTGATTGATTTTAAAGATTTTAGTAATAACTCATTCCATGTTGTAACCGAACTTACCTATAAAAATGGGGATGATGAATTTAGGCCAGACATTACTTTACTCATCAATGGTATGCCCTTGGTGTTTATTGAGGTTAAAAAACCCAATAATCACGATGGAATTATAGAGGAACATAGGCGTATTGAAAGTAGATTTCAAAATAAGAAATTTAGAAAGTTTGTGAACATGACACAAATGATGATTTTTTCAAATAACATGCCTTATGACAATAGTGACCCACAGCCTCTTCAAGGGGCATTTTATGCTACGGCTAGTTATGGTAAACCTTCCTTTAACTATTTCAGAGAAGAACACAAATTTGACTTAGAGCAATTATTACTTCCCGAAAATGAAGAAAACTTAATAGCCGTTTTAAGAGATAATAACCTTGTTGGGATCAAAGATTCAGTTGAATTTTTAACGAATAAAAGTCCTTTAACGCCCACAAATTTGATTTCTACCTCTTTGCTACATCCTGATAGATTAGCATTTATGTTATTATATTCAATTTGTTATGTTAAAACAGAAAAAGGCTTACAAAAACATATTATGCGTTATCCTCAATTGTTTGCTACCAAAGCAATTGAGCAAAAATTAAATGAAGGCATTAGAAAAGGGATCATTTGGCATACCCAAGGAAGTGGTAAAACTGCTTTAACATTTTATAATGTTAAGTACCTTACTGATTACTACCAAAAGAAAGGCATAGTACCTAAGTTCTATTTTATTGTTGACCGACTAGATTTATTAACCCAATCTTCAAAAGAATTTAAAAGTAGGGGACTAAGTGTTCACGAAATAAATTCAAGAGATGAATTTGCAAAAGACATAAAGTCGAGTAGTGTCATTCATAACAATTCGGGTAAAATAGAAATTACGGTTGTTAATATTCAAAAATTCAAGGATGACAAAGATGTGGTAAGAAACACCGATTATAATTTGAATATACAACGTATTTATTTTTTAGATGAGGTACATAGAAGTTACAATCCCAAAGGGAGTTTTTTAGCCAACTTAAATGAATCTGACACCCATGCAATTAAAATTGGCTTGACAGGCACACCTTTGTTAGGTGATGATTATAATTCAAAATTGATTTTTGGTGATTATATTCACAAATACTATTACAATGCCTCTATCGCAGACGGTTATACTTTACGTTTGATTCGTGAAGAAATTGAAACAAGCTATAAGTTAACAATGAAACAAGCCTTGGAGGAGATAGAAATCCTAAAAGGAAATGGGGACAAAAAAGCGGTGTATGCTCATCATAAGTTTGTAGAACCTATGCTTGATTATATTGTGGCTGATTTTGAAAAGGCTAGAATATCAATGAATGACAATACTATTGGGGCAATGGTGGTTTGTGATTCCTCTGAACAAGCAAAAATGATGTTTGAAATTTTTGAAGCAAAATATACTACAAAAACTATTGAGATAAATGAACCATCTCTTTATTCTTTAGCAGCTGATGCGCCAGCAGCTTATGGAAGTAAAAAAAGAGATAGTTACAAACTAACTTCTGCTTCCGTTATTTTACATGATATTGGAGATAAAAGATTTAGAACAAAAGAAGTGGAACAATTTAAAAATGGTGAAATAGATATTTTATTTGTTTACAATATGCTATTAACTGGTTTTGATGCTCCAAGATTAAAAAAACTATATGTTGGTCGTGTAATTAAAGCACATAATTTATTACAGACTTTAACAAGGGTAAATAGAACTTATAAAAATTACAAGTATGGCTATGTCGTTGATTTTGCAGATATTCAAAGAGAGTTTGACAAAACCAATGCTGATTATTTCAAAGAATTACAATCTGAATTGGGTGATGAAATGGAACATTATTCCAAATTATTCAAAACCAAAGAAGAAATTGAAGCTGATATTAGTGACATCAAAGAAGCGCTGTTTCATTTTGATACCATAAACAAAGAATTGTTTTCACAGCAAATCACTCAAATTAATGACCGAGTTGAAATGCTTAAAATAGTGAAAGCCTTAAATGATGCCAAAAGCTTATATAATTTAATTCGTTTGTCAGGCAATTATGATTTACTTGATAAATTAGATTTCAATACGCTAACGGTACTTTCACGCACTGCAAATGATAGACTTGCATTAATCAATACCAAAGATTCATTAGCTTCTGATTTAGATAGTACCAATTTGCTTAATCTGGCTTTAGAAGAGGTGATTTTTGCTTTTGTGAAAGTGAAAGAAGAAGAAATGGTGCTGGCTGACCAATTGAAAGATATTCTTCAAAAAACCAGGGAAATGCTAAGTGGTAATTTTGACCAAAAAGCACCTGAGTTTATTTCACTCAGAGAAGAATTGGAACGTTTATTCAAAAAGAAAAACTTGAATGAAGTCACCAAAGAAGAAATGGAAGCCAACATCAAGGCATTAGAAACGATTCATGCCCAAGCCAAGGAATTGGAACGCAAAAACCAATTGCTAAAAGCCAAGTATGATAACGATGCAAAATATGCCCGCATACATAAACGTTTAATGGAAAAAGACCCATTAACCGATAAAGAAAGCAAGCTTTTTGAGGCATTACAAGGATTGAAAAAAGAAGTGGACAACCATATTTTACAAAACTCTAAATTGTTAGAAAATGAAAGTTTTGTAGAAAAAATGATGCTTCGATTGGTGATTGACCAATTTAAAAATAAACAAAACATTCCATTAGACCTTGCTGCAACTAAGCGAGTAAATGGAATGATAGTGAAAGAATATATGAACGAATTTTACGGAAGAGTAGCCTAATTTTTACATAATGAAAAAGCAAAACGCGATTCAAATTTTTGAAGATAAAAAGGTCCGAACTGTTTGGGATGCCGACCAAGAGAAATGGTGCATTTCTATTGTGGATGTGGTAAGTGTTTTAACAAATAGTGTTGATGCAACTGCCTATTGGAGAAAGCTTAAACAAAGATTAAAAGTAGAAGGAAATGAAACCGTGACGAATTGTCACGGTTTGAAAATGCTTGCTCTAGATGGGAAAATGCGTATGACCGATGTCGCCGATACGGAGCAATTATTCAGGTTAATTCAGTCTATTCCTTCGCCAAAGGCTGAACCTTTCAAACTTTGGCTTGCTCAAATCGCCGCCGAAAGATTGGATGAAATGCAAGACCCTGAATTGACAATTGACAGGGCATTAGCACAATATACTCAATTGGGTTATTCGGAGCACTGGATTAACCAACGCTTAAAAAGCATTGAGATTCGTAAAGAATTGACAGACGAATGGAAAAGTAGAGGCATGAAAGAAGGGGTACAATTTGCTACCCTTACGGACATCATTACCAAAGCTTGGTCTGGCAATACAACGAAAGCATACAAGGTATTGAAGGGCTTGAAAAAAGAAAACCTTAGAGACAATATGACCAATATTGAGTTGATTTTGAATATGTTGGCTGAAGCATCTACCAAAGATATTTCACAAGCAACTAATCCAAGTTCGTTTGAAGAAAATCAAAAGGTTGCTAAGCAAGGTGGAAATGTTGCCAAAGTGGCCTTGAAAGAATTAGAATCTAAAACTGGCCAAAAAGTAGTCACTTCTTTAAATGCCAAAGAAATAGTAAATCAAAAACAAATAGAAGATAAAAACGATGAGTAATACACAAGAATTTGAGAAAAAAACCAAAGAACTCATTGACGGTTTAAAAAGCGTTTGTGCCAATTATGGTTTGGGGAATGATGGGAATGAATTCAAAATTATTACACAGGTATTTTTATATAAATTCTTGAATGATAAGTTTGTTTACGAAGTAAAACAAATTGATGAATCCATTGCAAAAGCCGACAATTGGGTGGAGGTATTGAAGGCATTTAGTGAAGACGACTACGAAATGTTGATGATGCAAATGAGTGAAAGCACTGCCCATTTGAAGCCTTCTCAATTTATCCCAAGTTTGTTTGAACGCCAAAACGAGGAGAAATTTGCTGATATTTTTGATTCCACTTTGTTAGACATCGCTGCTGAAAATAGCGACATATTTTCCGTGATCACAGATGGTGGCGAAAAAATAGTGTTGTTTGAAAACATCAGTAAATACGTTACCGACAAACGAGACGAATTTTGCAAAGCCATTATCAACAAGCTTATTGGCTTTAGTTTTGAGCATATTTTTGAAGAAAAATTTGATTTTTTCTCTACCATATTTGAATATTTAATCAAAGATTACAACACCAATAGTGGTGGCAAATATGCCGAATACTTTACGCCCCATGCCGTAGCCAAAATTATGGCTGCCTGCTTGGTAACAGACAGTGAAAACATCAGTAATGTAACCTGCAACGACCCATCGGCTGGTTCGGGTACTTTGCTTATGAATCTTGCTCATCGTATTGGCGAAGATAAATGCACTATTTATTCACAAGATATATCTCAAAAATCGTCCAACTTATTGCGGTTGAATTTGATTTTGAATAATCTCGTGCATTCTATTCCTAATATTGTAAAAGGCAATACCATACTAGAACCTTACCACAAAGAGGCCAACGGACAGCTCAAAAAATTCGATTATATAGTTTCTAACCCTCCTTTTAAGTTGGATTTTAGTGATTATGTGGCTGACTTAGATACCAAAGAAAACAAAGATCGTTTTTTTGCGGGCTTACCCAATGTGCCCAAAGCCAAGTTGGAAAGCATGGCCATTTACCCTTTGTTTATACAGCATATCATGTATTCTCTTTCGGCTAAAGGAAAGGCGGCAGTAGTAGTTCCTACAGGTTTTATCACCGCTCAAAGTGGTATTGAACGTAAAATTAGGGAACGTTTGGTAGAAGAAAAAATGCTTCGTGGGGTAGTGAGTATGCCAAGTAATATTTTTGCCACTACAGGTACTAACGTGAGTATTTTGTTTATTGACAATGCCAACAAACAAGGCGACATTGTGTTGATGGATGCGTCCAAATTAGGAACAACTGTTAAAGATGGCAAGAACCAAAAAACGGTACTTTCGCATGAGGAAGAACAATTGATTATTGATACCTTTAACCAACACAAAGCCGTTGAGGATTTTACGGTAGTAGTGGGTTATGAGCAAATTAAAGACAAAAACTACAGCTTTAGTGCAGGGCAATATTTTGATGTAAAAATTGAATATACCGACATTACACCCGAAGCATTTGCAGCCAAAATGAATGGCTATAAAACCAATTTGGATACGCTTTTTGGGGAATCAAAAACCTTGGAGCTTCAAATTCAGGAAAATTTAGCGCGTTTGAAATATGAGTAATTTGATTAATCATACTGAAAATTCGGATTTGTTGAGCGATATCAGTTTGCTGATTGAGCAAAGTAAACGCCAAATCGCTTCACAAGCCAATAGTACGCTTACACTTTTGTTTTGGCAAATTGGTAAGCGTATTAATGATGAAATATTGCTAAACAAACGTGCAGATTATGCAAAACAAATTGTGCCGACAGTGTCGACACAATTGGAGGCAAAGTATGGGCGTAATTTTGAAGAAAAGAACTTGAGGAGAATGATTCAATTCGCAACTCAATTTGCAGATTTGTCAATTGTCGTGCCACTGGCACGACAATTAAGTTGGAGTCACTTTTTGGTACTAATTCCTTTGAAAAACGTAGAAGCTAAGTTGTTTTATGCACAAAAAGCAATAGAAGAAGTATGGGGAAAACGTGAATTAAGAAACCAAATTTCACGTAAAGCATTTGAACGACAAGAAATTGCCAATAAACAATTAAGTACTTCTCAACCCGAATTATTGAATGTATTTAAGGATCCTTACTTGCTCGATTTTCTAAATCTGAAAAATTTAGTAGCTTGGTAAATGAGTATAATTTTTTACAATGTATAACTTGTTCAATTATAGAAGTCTGTGAATAAATTTGAGAAAATTTTATGAGCCAAGCCTTAGAAAATAAAGCGGATGACACAATGCTCTATTCCAGAATAGCACAAATCATAGCGCTTGCTCGCCAAAAAGTAGCAAGTACAGTAAACCTCACCATGGTGCATACCTATTTTGAAATAGGTAGAATGATAGTGGAAGAGGAACAACAAGGCAAAGAAAGAGCCACTTATGGAAAAGCTGTTTTGAAAGCATTGTCTGTAAAGCTTTTGGCAACATTTGGCAAGGGTTTTTCGGTTGATAATCTTGAACGAATGAAAAAGTTTTATTTGGTTTATTCGCCTTACATTTCCGCAAGCGCCTTGCGGAAATCTGACAATCCAATTTCCGCAAGCCTCTTGCGGAAATTGGAGGCTACTGAAATACCGAATCATTTAGAAAACCAAGCACAGCCATTTGCTAATCCTTATTTTAGGCTAAGTTGGTCGCATTATCTTGTTCTTATGCGGATAGAAAACCCAGCAGAACGCAGTTTTTACGAAATTGAAGCAAGTAATCAAAATTGGTCGGAGGCTCATCTAAAACGACAATACAATAGCAGTCTCTACGAACGCCTGGCGCTGAGTCGCAACAAAGACGAAATAATAAAACTTGCCAATGAAGGGCAAACGGTAGAAAAACCTTTGGATTTGTTGAAAAACTCACTCACGTTGGAGTTTTTGGGCTTAGCCGAAAAAAGTAGTTATTCAGAATCTAATTTGGAACATGCCATTATTGACCATTTACAACACTTTTTACTAGAACTTGGTAAAGGTTTTTTGTTTGAGGCACGACAAAAACGATTTACATTTGATGAAGAACATTTTTTTGTGGATTTGGTATTCTACAATCGCATTTTGCAATGTTATGTATTAATTGACCTCAAAACCGACAAACTTGCCCATCAAGACCTTGGGCAAATGCAAATGTACGTCAATTATTTTGACCGTTATGTAAAGCTCGACCACGAAAAACCAAGCATTGGCATATTGCTCTGCAAACATAAAAAAGACACCTTGGTAGAGTTGACTTTGCCTAAAGATGCCAATATTCATGCGTCGGAATATAGCCTGTATTTACCCGACAAAGCATTGTTGCAAGAGAAACTAGGCGAATGGATGGAATCATTTGAAAATACTCAAACTAGGTAATGATTGATAAAAGAATGTATAACACGAAAAAATATTCAATAATGGCAAGTGTAAATCAAGGATTTTGGGGAGGGAGAAGGTATGCGTAAAATTATGGATAGAAACTACGTTTCTTGGATAGGAGAACTCAAGCAAAAATTCCAACAAGCCCAAATCAAAGCGGCAGTCCAAGTCAATAGAGCGCTATTGGAATTTTATTGGAATCTGGGTAGCGAAATTGTGGACAAGGAAAAAAGAGCCACTTGGGGGAGTGGCTTCATGAAACAAGTCAGTGATGATCTAAGGGCTGAATTTCCAGAGGTCAAAGGCTTTTCTTATGAAAACCTTCGCTATGTCAAAAGATGGTATCTTTTTTACACTACCGAAGAGTCTAATTTGGGAACATCTTGTTCCCAAATTGACACCGAAGTGTTGTTCCAAATTCCTTGGGGACAAAACTTGGTGATTATCTCTAAATGTAAGAATAAAACTGAGGCTTTTTATTACGCCAAAGAAACCATACAAAATGGCTGGAGCAGAGCCATTCTTGGGATGCAAATCGAAAGTAAGCTTTATGAACGTGAAGGAAAGGGGATACATAATTTTGACATTCACTTGCCCAAGCCCCAATCTGATTTAGCCAAACAACTTCTTAAAGACCCCTTTAACTTTGAATTTCTTACCCTGACAAAAGATTTTCAAGAAGTCGAATTAGAGCGCGGCTTGGTTACTCATATTACACAGTTTTTGCTAGAGCTAGGCCAAGGATTTGCCTATGTAGGCAAACAAGTAAAGATTACCATAGAAGATGAAAACTTTTATCTCGACTTACTCTTTTATCACCTCAAATTGCGGTGTCATGTGGTGATTGAGCTTAAAGCTGTGGCTTTTATGCCCGAATTTGCAGGCAAATTGAATTTTTATCTTTCGGC